>CALKYL010000112.1 GCA_938003515.1 uncultured bacterium | reverse complement strand
TCGTGCGCGGGTGCGGCGGGGACGCGGCGTCCGCTGCGGCGCCCCGCCGAGGCGCTGTGGCTCGGCATCCGCCGCACCGAGGGCGTCTCCGTGGCCGCCGTCGAGGATCGGATCGACGTCCGGCTGCAGGAGCGGCTCCTGCCGCTGGTGGAGCGGCACGAGCGGGAGGGGCTGGTCGCGTGGGACGGCGACCGGCTGCGGCTGGTCGGCGAGGGGCTCCTGCAAGCCGACCGCGTCGGCGGCGACTACCTCGGGCTCGGCGTCGCCGCCCGGAGCGGGCGCCCCAGCTGAAGCCGGGGCGCCCGTCGGGCGGCCGGGCGATTCAGCGATGGGTCGTCGAGGCGAACATGGCGCCTGCGCCCATCGCGCCGCCGACGACGGCCCCGAGCGCGAGCCACGTCTCGGCGCCGAACGGGCTGACGTCGACCGTCTCGGTGCCGTTCGCGTCGCTCTTGGTGTAGCTGACGGCGGCGAACAGGTGCTGGGTCAGCGTCTCCGAGTCCGGCAACAGCGACATGTCGATCGGCACGTCCTCGGGCATCGGGACGAACGCCAGCACGCCGGTCGCCAGCTGGTAGAAGCTCTCGAAGTTGGCCTTCCAGTCGGTGAACGACATGCTCGTCACGCCGCTCGGGATCGACTCGGCGACGGCCGCGAACTCCTTGTTGCTGCGGATGTCGCCCTTCGGGTCGTCTTCGCGATCCATGCGCTTGAACACGCGCTTGACGTCGCTCGCCGAGAAGCCGACGACCATGTAGCCGTCCTTGAACGAGAAGGTCGGCTGGAACATGTCGAACGGATTCATGCCGCCCATGCCGTCCGTCGGGTCGAAGTTGATGGCGACCTGGTAGGCCTTCAGGCCGCGCTTCTCGCCCTCGTCGATCTCGACCATGCCGTTGGTCAGCGCGGCGAGGTTCTTGAGCGAGCGCACGAGCTTCTCCTCGTCGTTGATCTTCATCAGGAACGCGACCTCGGGAGCGGAGGAGATCGTGCCCATCGGCATCGACCAGCTGATGTAGTGGTCTCCGAGCGAGCCGAACAGGTCGCCGCGGATGCTGAACCCGAGCTGCTCCTCCATCTTCGCGAGCTGCACGAGCGTGCGCTCGGCGAACTCCGCATCGTAGGCCTGCAGGCCCTTCAGGAGCGTGTCGTAGAGGATCGCGACGTCCATCGTGCCCGCGCTGAACGAGACAGCGTCCTTCGGCACCCACTTGAGGAACGAGGTGCTGATGGTCTTCGTCGAGGCGGTGCCGCCCTGGCCGTGCGCGTGGAACGAACGGGTGACGCTCTTGCCGTCGACGTAGCTCGTCGACATCGCCATCGTGCCGAGGTCGCGCATGCCCATCGCCTGCAGCGCCCGCTCGACGCCGTCCATGTCGATCATCGCGAGGTCGGGCTCGTTCTCGACGCCCATGCGCAGCGCGCTGATCGCGAAGTCGATCATCGGGTCGGGCGCGACGTAGACCTGGGCCTCAGGTCCGGCGGTGTCGAGGCGCTTGGTCGCGGCGGCGTAGCCCGCCGTCTTGGCGAGCGCCGGCGTCTTGCTCTGCATGTTCTGGACGATGCCGCGGACGTCGTCGGTCAGCGTGCCGATCAGCACGCCGCCGGGGACCATCGCGACGTTCAGGCTCATCTCCAGCCCGCGCGCTCGCTTGGGGGCCATGGTGACCAGGGCGACGTCGCCGATCTGGGCGTCGGTGCGCACCATCTCGTCACCGGCCTGCGCCTGCAGCATGCCGAGCCCCATCTGGATCAGCGCGTTCCAGGTCGGCGCGGAGTCGCCGAAGTCCATGTGCAGGACGAGGCCGAACTTCGGCATCGGGCCGAAGTCGCCCTGCGTCATCTCCATGTGGGTCATCGCGAACGTGCCCCCGACCATGCGCAGCTGCATCAGCTCGTCGGGGTCGAACGGCAAAGCGCCCTGCTCGTGCATCGCGCGGGCCTGCTCCATGCCCTGTTCGATCTGCTCCTTCGCCATCTCCATCACGTCGGCGAAGAAGGTCTGGACCTCTTCTTCCGCCCACATCCTGGCCAGCGGCATCTGCTGGAACTCCGCCATGGACGTCTTCAGGTCCGGCGCGGAGATCGCGACCATCGTGCTCTCGGGCAGGTAGGGGAGGATGCCCTGGGCGGACACGGGCGCCGCGAGCACGGCGACCAGGGACAACGAACGGATCTGGATCAGCTTCATGGGAAGGTGCGTCGGGAGAATGTGGACGGGCGGCCCGAGCAAGGCGAGCGGCCGGCCGGGCTAGTGGACGCTCCGGCGGTCCAACCTGTCGGCGCGGAAACTGCCGCCCGCAAACCGGGTTGCGCCGGGTGCTACGGCGCCTTCTCGACCAGCTTGCGCAGGTACTCGGCGATGCCGTCGCGCGACGCCGCCAGCTGCCGTTCGAGCACG
This sequence comes from uncultured bacterium, assembly GCA_938003515.1. The sequence goes on along the minus strand of CALKYL010000112.1, from coordinate 10,071 downwards.
CCGATCGCGTCGGCGGCCCGGCCGCCTCCTTTGCCGGACAAAGCGTCCGTGACGGCGAGCATGGCGGCGGTCGCGTTGGAGTCGCCGCCTCGGGTCGCGTAGGCGAGGACCAGCCCGGCCTGGTAGAGGTTGTAGGCGACGGCCTTCGAATCGAGTTCCCCGGACAGCGCGAAGCCCTCGAACCACGCGCGCAGGTCGCCGACGCCCCCCTTGGCGAGGTGTTGCTTGCCGAACCAGCCGGCGTCGGAGTCGTTCTCGAATCGCGAGGTGTAGCTGCCGACCCCGTGCAGGAACCACAGCGGCAGGTCGGCGCCCGTGTCCTGCGCGACGGCGTTGGCGTAGGCGAGCGCGACGGCGTGGCGCAGGTAGCGCGTGCCCCAGTCCTTGTCGTTGTGGCACACCGCTGCGCGGACCTCGCCGCGATACGGCATGTCCACCTTCGTGTCCCGGCGGACCAGGAACGCGCCCGCGACGTCGGTGCCGTCGCCGAGCGCTTCGCCGTAGTCGCGATACTCCGACTCGGTCTTGGCGACGAGGATCACCGGTCGCTGCGCCGGCGACGGCGCGCGGCCGCCGAACAGCGGCGCGACGGTCTCGTAGCCCTGGTCGGCGTAGATCTTGAGCTCCTTGATCTTCTCGAGCGGCAGCGTGCTCAGGATCGTCGAGTAGGCGGTGCGGAAGGCCCACGGCCGCCGGAAGTCGGCGTGCCAGGCGTTGGCCTCGTCGAGCGCGACCCAGCGTCCGTCCGCGAGCGGGAAATAGCCGCCGCGGGCCTTCTCCAGATCGGCCTCGTCGATCAGCTGGCCGGTCTCGGGATGCCGGACCTTGCCTCCGTCGAGCGCGACCTTCTCGGCGCGGGTCACGCGTTCGCCATCGTGGTGGAAGACGCCCCGCCGCGCGTCCTCGACGTGGTCCGGCTCGACCCAGATGCCCTCGACCTGCACGTAGCCCTGCGCCAGCATCTCGGCCGCGCGGGCCTTCTCCCGCAGCTTCGCCGCTTCTTCGGCCGGCATCCACTTGCCCTCCACGCGCTCGAAGCCGAGGGCCGCGTTGGCGCCCTCGTGGTCGGGATCGAGCTTCAGCACCTGCTGGAAGATCCGCTTGGCGTCCGCGTCGAGCGACTGTTGCTTCGCCCACGTGCCCGCGGCGAACAGCGCGTCGGGGTCCTTCTGGGCCGCGCGCTCCTTCGCGCGCAGCTCCTGCTTGAGTTTGGTCTGGCTCTGCGCCGCGAGCGGCACCGAGCAGAGGGCGGCGAGCAACAACGACAGGAACGGCTTCATGGTGTGTGTCCAGGTGGACCGATCGCGGCGCAGCCCCGGCTTCAGACGCGCTTCGCGCGGCGCTTCGCCTCGGGCGTGAAGCGGGACCACGAGTCCATGCGCTGGCTCGGTCGGAGGTTGAGGTATGGGGTCCAGCGCGGGCGAACGGGTTGGCGGAGCAGGCGCAGGCCGGCCTCCTTGGGCGTCAGGTTGGCCTTGCGGGCGTTGCAGCCGACGCAGGCGAGCACGCAGTTCTCCCAGGTGGTCGTCCCGCCGCGGGAGCGCGGATGCACGTGGTCGACGCTCAGGTGGTCGGTCGGCCAGCGCTTCCCGCAGTACTGGCAGGTGAAGTCGTCGCGCAGGAACAGGTTCCTGCGGGTGAACGGCGCCTCGTGGCACGGCACGCGGTCGTAGCGCGACAGCAGGATGACCTCCGGGGCGAGCAGCCGGATGCTGGGCGACCGGATCGCCTGGCTCTCGACGGTGATCGGCTGGTCCAGCCACTCCTCGAACGCGAACGTCGCCAGCGACTCCGGGCACACGATGCGCGCCGACTCGCGGAACACCATGCAGAGGGCGCGCCGCACGGTCGTCACGTGCACCGGTCGCCAGGACCGGTTGAGCACCAAGGTCGCCCGCTCCAACAGGTCTGCGCGTCGAACTTGCTCCGAGGCTCGCATGCCGGAATCCTGCCGACGAAACCGATCCCCGGCAGGCGGACGGAGTTTATGGGGCCTCGGGCGCGTCGCAAAACCCTTCCGCGGCCGCCCGCGGGGGCCGTCGTTGCCTGCTCCGCGCGCCGTCGATAGACTTCCCGGCCCCCTTCCGCAGGCCCTCTTCTCCGGCCCCTTCCCTCCGATTCCGATGCATCGCTCCGCCGGCTCGTCTTCGTTCCCCGCGGCGCTTGCTCCCGTGCTACGGGCCCGCTGGCGTCTCGTGCCCCGGCGTCTTTCGGCCCTGGGTTCGCGAGCGTGCGCGGCGATGCTCGCGTGCCTGTTGGCGGCGGCCTGCCGCACCGGACCCGACCCCGACGCCCTGGTCGATTCGCGGCAGTTCCAGGACGTGGTCGTTCCCGCCGGGTTCCGGCTGAAGGACCGGGCCCACGAGAGCTTCTCCCGTGAAGAGGCGACCTGGCGGCAAGGGCACTTCGTCTACTCCGGACTGACCGGCATCGACGAAGCCGCCGCCTACGTCCTGCAACGCATGCCGCAGCACAGCTGGCAGGTCGTCGCGGAGGAGAAGCCGGAGCCCGACACGTGGCGGCTCCGGTGCGACCGGGGCATCTACTCCGCCGACTACGTCTTCCGCCGCAGCGACGGCACGACCGAGATGGTGGTCGACTACGCGACCGACTACGCGCGTCGCTGACCCGTCCCATCGAGTCCTCCACCGCGCATCCCCACATGTCCGCCTCTCCCCCTCCTGCCCTCGAAGGCACCCATGCACCCAGCCCCTTCGAGGTGCTCTGGGAGCGCTACCGGTCCCTGATCCTGGTCGTGGTCGCCGCGATCTTCGTCGCGCTGATCGGAAATTACGGACTGAAGTATTACGAGCAGCGCGGGATCGACCAGAAGTGGTCTGCTTTCGCAGCAAGCCTAGGCATAGACGAGATTTATGTCGACCAGACCAAGGCGATCCAGACGCTGGCCGAGTCGCTGAAGGACATCGAGCTGGCATCGCTCGAGGCGTCGCTGGCGACCGCGGATGCCGGGCAGAAGCCCTACTACCTGCTCGCGATCGCCCGCAAGGCCATGCTCGAAGGCGACTGGGACCGCGCCACACGCGCCCTCGACGACCTCGAGTCGGGCTATCCGGAGCACACCCTCGTCAAGCGCACCGAGATCCCGGTGCAGAGCCGCGAGCAGGAGGAGCTGCCCGACGACGCGACGCCGGCGCAGCGCCAGAATCCGGAGTGGAAGCCCGCGAAGGAGGGCAGCGTCGTCAGCCTGATGCGGGAGCAGATCGAGGCGGCCAAGGGCTTCGCGCTGCCGGAGTCGTTCGCCAGGCCCGAGATCCCCGCCGATGCCAGGCGCGTGCGGTTCACGCTCGGCGATCGGGGCAGCTTCGTGATCGCGCTGATGCCGCAGGCGCCGAAGCACGCCGAGGCGTTCCTCGAGCTCGCGTCGGCGGAGGAGCCGTACTGGGTCGGCGTCGCGGTGGACGAGATCCAGCGCCCCACCGACACCTTCGATCGGCCCCGGGCCCTGCACCTCGGCTACGCGTCGACCAGGTCCGACGACAGCACCAAGTGGACCACGACCGAACCCAGTGAGCACCTGGTGGAGTTCGAGGACAGCAAGCTGAGCCACTTCCCGGGCGCGGTCGCCGGCCGCCCTGAGGCGGACGGCATGTCCTGCGCGAACCGTCTGTGGATCTGCGTCGACGACGCGGCCCCCCAGGACGGCACCCGCGTGGTGTTCGGCTACGTCGTCGAAGGCCTCGACGTGCTCGAGGGGGTCTGCGAGGCGACGATGTCCGCGGCCGAAGAGGAACGCGGCCAGGGCCGGCCGGCCGAGCCGATCCGCGTCACCGCCGTCGAGGTGCTCTGACCGGTCGCGCCCGCGCGCCCGCGGGGCGCGGGGATCACGCGTTCTTGAGGCGCTCGTAGAGCCGCTCGAACTCCTCGCGGCCGGAGCACTCGATGACGATCTGGCTGCGCTTCCGGCCGTAGCGCACCGTCACCGGCGTGCCGAGCGCGTCGACCAGGCTCTCCTCGAGCTCGTTGAGCCAGACCGGCCGGCCGCCCTTCTTGGCGCCCTTCGCGGACGCGCCCTTCTTGGCGGTCATCGCTTCCAGCAGGTCCTTGACCTTGCGTTCGAGGTGGCGCACCGACAGGCCCTGGCGGATCGCGACGTCGGCGACCTGCACCATGGTGTCGGCATCCGGCAGGGCGAGCAGGCAGCGCGCGTGGCCCATGGTCAGCGTTCCACGTGAAACATGCGCCTGGACGGCCTCTGGGAGGTCGAGCAGCCGCACGAAGTTCGCCACCGTCGATCGATCGAGCCCCACCTGGCGGGCGACCTGCTCCTGGGTCGCCTTCGTCTGGTCCATCAGCTGGCGGATGCCGCGCGCCTTTTCGATCGCGTTGAGGTCCTCCCGCTGCAGGTTCTCGACCAGCGCGAACACCGCCGACTCGGCGTCGGACAGAGGCCGCACCAGCACCGGCACCTCCTTCTGATCCGCGAGCTGGGCGGCGCGCCACCGCCGTTCGCCCGCCACGATCTGGAAGCGCTCGCCGGCCGGTCGGGCGAGGATCGGCTGGAGGATGCCGCTGGCCCGGATGGAGGCCGCGAGCGCCTGCAGCTCGCTCGCATCCATCTCCTTGCGCGGCTGGAACGGGTTGGGCTCGAGCTGGTCGACCGGCAGCAGGCGCACGGTCTCGGCGCCGGTGTCGGCGGGCGGCCCGGCCCGGTCCGCGCGCGCCGCGCCGCGTCCGCCGGAGAGAAAGAAGTCGAGACCCCGACCCAGACGACGATCAACCATCGATCACTTCTCCAACGAACTCGGTGTAGCAGAGCGCGGCCTTGGACCACGGACTGTAGTGGAAGACGGACTGGCCGTGGCTGGCGGCCTCGACCAGGCTCGCATCCCGGAAGATCACGGTGCGCATGAGGAGGTCCTGCAGGTTGGCGCGCAGGTCGTCGAGGATCTCGCCGGCCACGGGTTCGGACGCGTCGACCATCGTGGGCAGCACGCCGCGCAGGCGGCCGCGGCCCGGAAAGCGCCGGGCCGCCTCCTCCAGCGACGCCATCATCTGGGACAGCCCGTGCATCGCGAAGAACTCGGCCTGCACGGGCACGATGACCTCTTCGCCGAGCTGCACGCCCGCCCAGCCCCACTCGTCCATGCGCGGGGGACAGTCGATGACCAACAGGTCGATGCGCTGCCGCAGCTCCTCGACCTGCGCTTCGAGCCGCTCGGTGTCGAGCTTCGAACCGGCCGCCTGGGCCGCCGCGCTGCCCGCGGAGGGCAGCAGCCACAAGCGCTCGGCGACCGGGGTCATCCACGCGAGCGGCCCCTCTTCCGTCGCGCCTGCGCCCATGCCCTGGACGGCCACGGTCGCGTTGCCCTGCGGATCGAGGTCCATCAGCAGGACCCGATGCCCGGCGAGCGCGAAGCCATGGGCGAGATGGATGGCCGTGGTCGTCTTGCCGACCCCGCCCTTCTGATTCGCCAGGACGATCGAGCGCACGCTGCAGCCCCTGCTCGGCGGGGCGCCATGCCCCGCACCGCGCCCTGATTGTGCCATTCGGCTGCGGCGAATCCAGGGTCTGTTCCGGGCCCGTCGGGTTGGCTACCGTGCGCCCGCGGCGCATGCGCATCGACCTCCGACTGCTGGGCCTGCTCTGCCTGGCTCGCCTGCGCGCAGCCGGGGTGGCGCCCTGGCTGCTGTTCGCAGGCTGGCTCGTGGTCGCGCGCCAGCAGGAACCGCTGCTGCTGCGCGCCTACGACATCTTCCTGCTGGACGACGCGGCCTGGACCGGCGGCGTCGTGCTGCTCGTCGTGCTGCTGCTCGCGGAGCCGCGCCGGGTGCGCCGGCGGGAGCAGATCGCCGACCTCGTGGCGCTCGTCGGGGTCGCCGTGCTCCAGGCAGCCGCGGGTGTCGCGCTCGACCGCGTCGGCGGCCCGCCTGTCTGGTCGCGACACGGCATGCGCACCGTCTGGTTCGTGTTGGCCTGGGCGCCGCTGGCGCTTACGCTCAGCAGCAGCCGGGCTTCGCGATGGAACCGAGGCCGCGGCTCCTGGTCCTGGATCGTGCCCGCTGCGGCGTTCGCCGTCGGCGCGCTACAGTCGGTGTCCTTGCGTGCGACGGGGTTCACAGCCACGAACGTCCTGGCCTGGTCGGCGGCCCTTTCCGCGGCGCTGCTGTGGACCGCGCCGCGCCCGCAAGAATGACATAAACCATTAGCAATAATGAAGATAGGTATTCTCGGGGACATCCACGCGAACGCCGAGGCGCTGCGTGCCGTGGTCACCGCGCTGCAGCGCGAGCAGATCGACGTCTGGGTGCAGGTGGGCGACATCGTCGGCTACGGACCGGAGCCCTCGGCGTGCATCGACATCGTGCGCGAACTCGGCTGCGTGACGTGCCTGGGCAACCACGACGCGGCGGTGCTCGGCCGGCTCGATACTTCGTACTTCAACAACTTCGCGCGCGCGGCGATCCACTGGACCGCGCCGCAGCTCCGGCCGAGCGACTACGAGTTCCTGAACAACCTCGAGCTCGTCGTGAAGCGTCCGGAGTTCACCGTGGTGCACGGCACGCTGCACATGCCCGAGCAGTTCGGTTACGTCATCAGCGTCGTCGAGGCGATGGACTCGCTCGAGCAGCAGGAGACGCGGCTGTGCTTCGTGGGCCATTCGCACGTGCCCGCGATCTACCTGCGCCGTGCGGACAATCCCCGCGACATCCACGTCGTGCCCCACGCGGAGGCAGAGATCTCCTACCGCGGCTTCGAGCGCGTGCTGATGAACGTCGGCAGCGTCGGACAGCCGCGCGACGAGGATCCGCGCGCCGCCTACGGACTGGTCGACACCGACCTCGAGATCGCGAGCATCCGCCGCGTGCACTACGACATCGAGGGCGTGCAGAAGAAGATCCTCGCCGCCGGCCTGCCCGAAGTGCTCGCCAACCGCCTGTCGCTCGGGGTCTGAGCCGGTCCGCGATGCGCACGCTCCACGCGACGCTCTGCCTCGCGCTCGTCGCCCCGGCGCAGCGGTGGGAGGACACGTGCGGCACGACCGCGGCGGGGGTCGTGGCGCTGCGCCAGGCGGCGCGCGACGCCGCCGCAGACGCGCTGGTGCTGCTGGTCGCCTCGCACCCCGACGACCGCTACATCCTGCCGGCGGTGTGGCTCCGGTCGACCTGCGGGTATCGCGTCGCCGTGCTGTTGGCGACGCGCGGCGGCGGGGGCCAGAACAGCCTCGGCCCCGAGACCGGAGACGCCCTGGAACGCATCCGCACGCTCGAGACCGAGGCCGGCTGCGCGCTCGCCGGCGCCGAGGCCTACTACCTCAACCGCCCCGACGGCGGCTATCGCCGCTCGGCCGAAGAGACCTACGCCGAGTGGGGCCGCGACGGCACGCTTCTCGACATGGTGCGGCTGTTGCGCAAGATCCGCCCGGACGCGGTGCTGACGACGCACCACGCCGAAGAGGCGCACGGCCACGACCTGGCGCTGGTCGAGTTGCTGCAGGATGCGGTGCCGCTCGCAGGCGATCCCGCCTGCGACGCGCCCGGCGAACCGCACGCCGTCGGCGCGTTCCTGCTCGGCGCCGGCAGCACGTGGACGCCGGCCGTCGTCGCCGTCGACGCGGACCAGCTCGATCCGGACCGCGGCAAGGCGCTGCGGCGACGTGCCTACGACATCCTCCGCGGCACGCACGTCAGCCCCGGTCCGCCCAACTCGCTCGACGCGGTGTTCGGTCCGGTGCTGCGCTTCGAGCCGCAGTTCCCCCGGCGCCTCGATGCGGCCGGCCCGCGCGCGCTGGGGCTGCCGTCGGTGCTCGACGAAGGCCGCTGGCCGTGGGCGCGCGAGCGCGCCGAGGCGCTCGATCGACTCCTGCGCGACGAGCTGCCGCGCCGGCTGCAGGAGCCCGCCGCGATGGTTCCGCGCGTCGCCGCGACGATCGGGGAGCTGCGCCTCCTGGCGGCCGACGCGCCGACGCCGGACGTCGCGCGCCGCCTCGCGCGCCGCGTGGAGGCCCTCGAACGGCTGCTGCTGATCCTCTCGAACGTGCAGCTCGAGGTCGAGGCGCCGCCGGGCACGGTCGCGGTCGGCGGCGAGGAGTTCGCCTGCTCGGTCCGCATCCTGGCCGGCACGCCCGCGCCGCCGCCGATCCGCGCCGAAGGGCTCGGCGGCGTCTCCGTGACGCTGACGCCGACCGGGACGCCCGAACCCCCGGCGAGCAGCACCTACGCCGACGTCCGCGTGCGCATCCCGCTCGGCGACGACGACGGAGAAGACCCGATGTTGCGCCGCTTCCGGGCCGATCGCTTCGTGCCGCCGGTGCGCGTGCGCTTCTTCGTCGCGTTGGCCGGCATCGAGGTCCCCGTCGACGTCACCGTCCCGGTCGAGCAGCACGCGCCGCTCGAGCTGGGCGTGGTGCCGCGCATGCTGCTGCTGCCGTCGGCGCGCGACACGGTGCAGTTCAGCGTCAGCGTGACGCGCAACTCCTTCCAGCCGATCGAGAGCGAACTCGAGGTCCGCGCGCCCGCCGGCTACGCGATCCTCGACGACCGCCAGAGCGTGCGTCTGCGGGACCAGCGCAGCGACCTGTTCGGCTTCGACGTCACGGCGCCGCGCGACCGCCGCGCCGGGGTCGACGTGCTCCGCATCCGCCTGGGCGGCACGAAGGTCGCGCTGCCGGTGCACAAGATCGACGTGCAGGTGCCGGCGGGGCTGCGCATCGGCCTCCTGCGCAGCCGCGACGACACGCTGCCGAGCGTGCTGGGCGTGGGCGGTCTCGGGCTCGGCTGGTCCGAGCTGACCGACGCCGACATCGCCGCGGCGGACCTGAGCACGTTCGATACGATCGTCGTCGACGTGCGCGCGCTGCGCGACCGGCCCTCGGCGCGGCGCGGCTTCCGGCGGCTGCTCGAGTTCGCCGAGGGCCGCGGCCGACGGCTCGTGCTCTTCTACCAGAAGGACGTCGAGTTCCACCCGTCGGGCGAGGCCTTCCGCGGCGCGCCGTTCGACCCGTTCCAGGTCAGCGGCCGGCGGGTCACGCGCGCCGACGCGCCGGTCCGGATCCTGCGGCCGGATCACGTGCTGCTGCGCGTGCCGAACGCGATCCGGCCGAGCGACTGGGACGGCTGGGTGCAGGAGCGCGCGCTGTATCTGCCGCGCGTCTACTCAGCCGACTACGAGGAGGTGCTCGAACTGCACGATCCCGGGCAACCGGAGGAGCGCGGCGCCCTGCTCTACGCGCGCACCGGCGAAGGCGAATACGTCTATTGCGCGCTCGCGCTGTGGCGTCAGCTCAAGAAGCTCCACCCCGGCGCGGTGCGGCTGCTCGCCAACCTGCTGACGCCCGCCGGCCGCGAGTAGCGCCCCCGAGCCGCGGTGCGGAGGTGGCCGCTAGACGTCGCGGCGCGCGAGCAGCAGGCAGCAACCGATCAGGTTGGCGCCGACCAGCGTGCCCAGCGCGAGCCGCGGCGAGCCGGTCTTGATCCAGAACAGGATCGACCAGCACAGCACGAGCAACGCGGCGGCGCCCAGCACCAGCAGCTGGCGATCCGCCCGCTCGGCGACGTAGCCGGGCGCGCCGGCGGTCGCGATCACGGGGGCCGCCTCGCCGCGCTGGCTCTCGAGCACCGTGCGCACGGTCTCGGCGACCCCGTCCTCGACCTGCCCGCCGAAGTCGCCCATGCGCTCGGCGAGCGAGGCGAGCGCGGTCGACGTCTCGGTCGCCCGGGACGCGGACCGTTCGAAGCCCGCCTGCATGGCCTCGACGAGCGGGCGCACGTCGACGGGCTGCGGCTGCGGCCGCTGCGCCAGCTCGACCAGCGCGTGCCGCAGTTCGCCGAGGAAGTCCTGCACCTTGTCCATCGCGGCGTTGGTCAGGGCGAACTCGTCGGCCGGCGGTTCGCCCGGGCCGTCGCCGGCCGGTGACTCGGCCGGCGCTGCGGCCGTCGCAGCGACGGCAGCCGCGCGCTGCGCCGCGACCGGCTGCGGGTCTTCGGCAGGTGGTGTGGCGGTGGCGGGCTCGGCCGCGACCGCCTCCGCTGCGGCGGCTCCTTCGGTCGGGCCTTCGTCGGTCGGGGCTGTGTCGGTCGGGGTCGGCGCGGCGGGCGTCGTGTGCGAACAAT
>CALKYL010000111.1 GCA_938003515.1 uncultured bacterium | reverse complement strand
GGGCCGCTGATCGCGGTGACGATCTGCGTGTTGACGGTCGGGCGGTCGGGCAGGTCGGCGAGGGTCTCGGCCGCCTTGCCGGTGAACGCGGTGCCCTCGACGACGCCACCCTTGATCGAGAGCGGCGCGTCCTTGGTCTGCTTGATCCAGTCGCGCAGGATCTTCGCGGCGGTGATCGCGCCCTCGTTGTCGGCGAGCGCGATGCCGCAGCGGCCGGTCAGCGCGGCGTCCATGTCGAGGCCGATGCCGGCGAACGCGCGCCGCGCGAGCCGGCTGCGCACCACGCGGTAACGCACCCCGGCCTGGCGGAGCTTGCCCCGGATCTCGATGTCCTGGCCGGGCTGCAGCGCGCCGAACTCGACGACCACGCAGGAGCCCATGTCCTGGAACTCCTTCTGCAGGTCCTCGAGCAGGATCTCGTTGACTAGGTTGGGCATGGCTTGCTCCTTACTCGACCGCGAGCGCGACGCCCGGGCCCATCGACGTGGACACGACGACCTTGCGGATGAACGCGCCCTTGGCCTGGGCCGGGCGCAGCGTGCGCAGGTGGTCGAGGAACGCGGTGAGGTTCTCGGCGAGGTCCTCCGCGCCGAACGACTTCTTGCCGATCGCGGCGTGCACGTTCGCGCCGGCGTCGGTGCGGAACTCGATCTTGCCCGCCTTGAACTCCTTCACGGCCTGCGCGACGTTCGGCGTCACGGTGCCGGCCTTCGGCGACGGCATCTTGCCCTGCGGGCCGAGCACTTTGCCGAGCTTGCCGACGAAGCGCATCATGTCCGGCGACGCGATCGTCATGTCGAAGTCGGTGAAGCCCTTCTCGATCTTGTCGGCGAGGTCGGCCGCCCCGACGAAGTCCGCGCCCGCGGCCTGGGCCTCCTTGGCCTTCTCGCCGTCGGCGAACACCGCGATGCGGATCTTCTTGCCGGTGCCCTTGGGCAGGCTGACCGAGCCACGCACCAGCTGATCGGTCTTCTTGGCGTCGATGCCGATGCGCACCGCGACGTCGACCGATTCGTCGAACTTCGGGCCGGGCAGCGACTTGATCAGCGCGAGGCCTTCGGGCAGCGGATAGCGCTTGTTGCGCTCCACCTTGGCGGCGCTCTTGTCGTAACGGCGGCTTCGATGGCGAGCCATGGGTGATCCTGATTCGGTGTTGGCCTGGGCGCGGCCGCCGCGCGGCCTCGCGGGCCGGACGGCGGGCAGCGCCGGGGAGTCAGTCGACGACCTCGATGCCGCACGAGCGCGCGGTGCCCTCGACCATGCGCATCGCGCCCTCGACGTCGACCGCGTTGAGGTCCTTCTGCTTGATCTCGGCGATCTCCTTCACCTGCGCGCGCGTGACCTTGCCGGCGATCTGGCTGCCGGGGGTCTGCGCCGCGCTGGCGATCTTCGCCGCCTTCTTGAGCAGCACCGCGGCGGGCGGCGACTTGAACTCGAGCGAGAAGCTGCGGTCCTTGTAGACCGAGATGACGACCGGGATGATCAGGCCCTGCTGCGCGCGGGTCTCGTCGTTGAACTGCTTGACGAACTGCCCGATGTTGATGCCGTGCTGACCGAGCGCGGGTCCGACCGGCGGAGCCGGCGTCGCCTGCCCGGCAGGGCACTGCAGCTTGACGATTGCGGTGACTTCTTTGGCCATGTCCGATCTCCGCGGTCCAGCGGCCGTGTCGGGCACGGCCTCCCGCTGCTGAGAGGTCTCCGGCGCGGGTGCGCCGAAAGGGGCGGAGGATCAAAGCAGAGCCCGCCTCGCGTTGCAACACCCGCGCGGGAAATCAGCGGCCGTGCGCGCCGCCTCCGGGCCCGGGACCGGGTCGGAGCGCCGACCGGACCTCGGGGCCCGGCGGGGCGGGCCGACATCGGCCACGGGCACGCCGCGGCCCCCGCCCGGTAGCCGGGTCGAGCCGCCGGGCCGGGCGGGCGGACGGACCGCCCGATCAGATCGGCTCGACTTCCCAGTAGCCGAGCGACATCGGCGTCGGGCGGCCGAAGAAGTTCACCGACACGTCGAGCGTGCCCTTGTCGGCGTGCACCTCCTCGACGACCGCGTCCGTGTTCTCGAAGGCGCCGGTCTTGATCTTGACCCGGTCGCCCTTCTTGAACTGCACGGCGACCTTCGGCTGGTCCTTGGTCGAGTCCATGTGCGACAGCACCTTCTCGACGTCCTCGGCCTTCGCCGGCGTCGGGTGCGCCTGGCCGCCGACGAAGTCGCCGAAGCCCGGGGTCTCGCGCAGCACGAACCAGACGTCGTCGCTGAGGTCCATCTCGACCATCAGGTAGCCCGGGTAGAGCTTGCGCCGCTTGACCGTCTTCTTGCCGCCGCGATGGTCGGCGATGGTCTCCGTCGGCACGACGATCTGCGGCACGAGCTCCTCGATGCCGGCCTGCTTCAGGCGGCGCACCATGCTCTGCCGGATGCGATCCTCGCGGCCGACCTGCACGCGCAGGAAGTACCACTCGAGCGCCATCAGGCCGCTCCCCCGCCCATCAGCATCGACAGCACCTTGAGCAGGCCGAGGTCGACGACGGTGAGGAACACGAACAGCACCGCGACCATCGCGACCACCGCCAGCGTGCCCTGCCACGTCTCGCCCCATGACGGCCACGTGACCTTCTGCATCTCGTGCTCGGTGTCGATCAGCGTGTCGGCGACCCGCGGGCGGTTCAGGAACACGTAGACCGCGACGCCGAAGACCGCGAGCACGCCGAGCGCGATGCTCGTCGAGGCGTTCAGCGTGCCGAGCAACGGGAACGGATCGACGAACACCGGGTTGGAGTCGCCCATCCAGAAGTTCAGCAGGTCGGCGAGGCCGCCGCTGTGGAAGCACCCGTACGCCACGAGCAGGAAAAGCGCCCAGAAGGCGAACATGCGCGCGTAGCGGCCGTCGTTCTTGCGATAACTCATGGCAATCCGTCCTCGCCCTCCCGCGGCGTCGTTCGGCCGCGGGACGGCAACATTCGAGACATGCGATCGTTGCGAGCGGGCCCGCGACGCGGTCGGGAGCCGTCCCGGCCGCCTCGCGGGCCCGTGGAACCGTAGTGGCCGCGGCGCGTCGGCGCCACGTCCGAGCCCCGCGTCGACGGCTCCGCGACGCGTACGCATTCTTTCGGTGATCGCCTTGGCCAAGC
>CALKYL010000110.1 GCA_938003515.1 uncultured bacterium | reverse complement strand
CTGGCGTCGGCCGCCGCCGACGGCGCCGACCCGGCGCGGGTCGTCGGGGTCCCCGCGGAGCTCGCCGCGGTCGCGGGCTCCGTCTGACGTTCTGACGCGGCCTACTCGTGCCGCAGCGCCTCGACCGGGTCCATGTTCGCGGCGCGCCACGCGGGGTAGATGCCGAAGACGACGCCGACCGCGGCCGAGAGGCCGAAGGCCAGCATCTCTTGCTCCTGCATCATGGTCCTCGCCTGACCGTCCCCCCGGGTGCGCAGCACCGGCAACACGACGCCGAGCAGCACGCCGACGACGCCGCCGAGCGCGGAGAGCACGCCCGACTCGACGAGGAACTGCTGGACGATGTGTCGCTTCTTCGCGCCCAGCGCGCGGCGGATGCCGATCTCGCGCGTGCGCTCGGTCACCGTCGCGAGCATCACGTTCATGATGCCGATGCCGCCGACCAGCAGGCTGATCGACGCGATCACCGCGAGCACGATGTTGAACATGCGCTTCGACTCCTCCTCCTGGCGGAGCAGTTCGAGCGGGACGGTGACGGTCACGTCGTTCTGCGTCTTGTGGGCCTCGCGGAGCAGGTCGCGCAGGATGACCGCCGCGGACGACACCTGGGCCGACGACTGCAGCTTGACCTTGATCTCGTGCAGCTCGACGCGTTCGCGGGAGAACGAGCCACCCGAACGGGTCGTCACCTGGTCGCCGAAGCGGCGTCGGTGCGTCGACATCGGCACGAACATGCACTCGTCGTACGGCGTGCTGCCCGCGCCGGCGATGCGTCCCTGCTCGCGCAGGATGCCGACGATGCGGTAGCGGTCCTCGCCGCCGACCAGCACCGTCTTGTCCATCGGGTTCTCGAGCGGGAACAGGATCTGCGCGAGGGCCGCGCCGAGCACGCAGACGTTGGCGAGCCGCTGTTCGTCGACGGTCGACAGCCACCGTCCCTCGAACACCTCCATGTTGGTGATGCCGAGGAAGGCCGGCTCGGTGCCGACGACGATCGACGTGTGGAAGTTCTCGCCGCGCATCATCGGCCGCTTGACCTCGCGCACGCGCACGACCTGGGCGTCCGGCAGCGCCGACGCGATCAGGTCGGCCTCCGCGTACAGCAGGCCGTAGGCGAGCGCCGACCAGGTGCTCTGGGAGCTGCTCTCCTGGGTCTCCGCCGGCTTCTTGCTGCGGGCGATGATGTTGCTGACCCCCATGCTGCGGAAGCGTTCGAGCGCCTCGCGCTTTGCCCCTTCGCCGACCGCGAGCATCGCGATCACCGAGGCGACGCCGAACAGGATGCCCGCGGTGGTCAGCGAGCTGCGCAGCTTGTGGAGCATCAGGCTCTTCAGCCCGAGCCGCACGATGCGCCAGCCGTCGCGGATCACGCGTCGTCTCCGGCCGGCGCCGCCGCGCGGTTGTCGACCAGCTTCTCGACCTCGCCGTCCTTCAGCCACAGCGTGCGGTCGGCGCGCAGCGCGACGGCCGGGTTGTGCGTGACCATGACGATCGTGACGCCGTCCTGGCGCAGGTCGTCGAACAACGCCAGGATCTCCTGTTCGGTGTTGCTGTCGAGGTTGCCGGTCGCCTCGTCGGCGAGCAGGAACAGCGGGTCGTTCATCAGCGCGCGGGCGATCGCGACGCGCTGCTGCTGGCCGCCCGACAGCTCGAGTGGTTTGTGCTCCAGGCGCTGGCCGAGGCCGACGCGGTCGGCGAGGTGCGCCGCCTTGGCGCGCGATTCGGGACCGACCCGGCCCTGGTAGAACAGCGGGACCTCGAGGTTCTCGAGCACGGTCAGCTGCGGGATCAGGTTGAACGACTGGAAGATGAAGCCGATCTCCCGGCCGCGCACGTCGGAGAGCGCGTCGTCGTCGAGCTTGCTGACGTCGCGCCCGCCGACCCGGTACTCGCCGGACGTCGGCCGGTCGAGACAGCCGAGCAGGTTGAGCATCGTGCTCTTGCCCGAGCCCGAGCGCCCCATGATCGCGACGTAGTCGCCCCGCCGCACCTGCATCGAGACGCCGTTGAGCGCGCGCACGATGTTCGTGCCCATCCGGTAGTGCCGGTGCACGTCGACGAACTCTGCGATGACCTCCGCTTCGCTCATGATCGCGAGTCTCCGTTGCGTCGCCGGGTCCGGGTCAGCCGCCGTTGCGCGGCGGGCCGTCGCCGTCGCGGGGTTGCTGGCCGTCGCCGCCGCGCCGGCGCATCGCCGCCATCATCAGATCGGTATACCCCTGAGCCGGGAACGCCTTCGGGAAGG
>CALKYL010000109.1 GCA_938003515.1 uncultured bacterium | reverse complement strand
GACCACCGAGATCTACACTCTTTCCCTACACGACGCTCTTCCGATCTGGTCGCGGATCCGGGGCCGGCCGCGACGGTGCGCGAGGCGGTCGCGACCCGCGGCGACGTGCTGCTCGACGACCCCGACATCCGCGCCGGCCTGTGCGGCTTCAAGGGCCGGGTGGTCGACCACCTCGAGGTCCCCGTCGCCGACTGCGGCGTGCGCATCTACCGCGGGGCGCTCGACTCGCTGCTGCAGACCCGCGGCGACCTGTTCGCCGACGAACAGACCTACGAACCGCAGTACATCGCCGGCGAGGTGCGCACTCGCGAGGACGGGACCTGGCAGATCACCGGCGTCTGGCCGCGCGGCTTCTACCTGCTGTTCGCCGGCCTCGGCACCGACGCGCCGACCCACCAGATCGTCACCCGGACGCCGTCGCCCGGACAGATCGTCGACCTCGGCGACATCGTGCTCAACGACGCCGGCGTCATCGTCGGTGAGGTCTACGACGACAACGGCGAGCCGCTGGCGGACGCGCTCGTGCGGGCCGCCGACGTCCCCGGCGCGATCGCCGCGTTCTTCCCCGTCGAGCGCTTCGACCCGGAGGGCGCCGTGCTCGTGCGCGAGCCGCAGGCGCCGGTCAAGGTCGTGCGCATGCCGGGCTGGGTCAAACACGCGTTCGAGCACCTGCCGATCCCGACGACCCGCACCGCGGCCGACGGCAGCTTCCGTCTCGTCGGCGTCGTGCCGGGCAGCAACATGCTCGCGACGACGGCGTCCGGCTTCTTGTCCGACGTCAAGCCGAGCGTGCAGGTGCGCGCCGGCCGCGAGCGCGACGTCGGCAGGATCCGCATGCGCCGCGGCGAGGAGCTGGGCGCGGAGGTCGTCGACCGGGGGGGCGGGCCGGTCGCCGGGGCCGAGGGGCTGGCGGGCTCGACGCTGTCGATGGTGCCCGTCGACCTCGCGCAGGCGCTCGGCACGACCAACGAGAACGGCCGCATCGCGGGCACCGGCTTCTCCCCCGGCAAGGTCACCGTCGCGGCCCGACGCGACCCGCGCGACGCCTGGACGCTCGCGGAGCCGCAGCCGATCCTCGGCGAGGTCGTCGTCACGCTGCCGTCGACGTTCGGGGTCACCGTCTCGGTCGTGCGCTCCGACGGCAGCCAGGCGCAGGAGCCGCGGCTGCGGCTGCTGCGCGGCGAGGCCGGCGACGGCGCCGCGGAGATGTACCTGCTCGGCTTCACCGAGCCGGTCGACCTCGACGGCAAGAAGCGCCGGCTCGAGGACGGCCAGTGGCGCATCGACGACCTCGTCGCCGGCACCTACACGCTGCTCGCCGAGGTGCCGGGGCAGGCGGTCGGCTTCGCGCAGTTCCGGCTGCAGGACGCCGACGCCGCGGTCGCGCTGCAGCTCGACGAGCCGACGGTCTTCTCGGTGCGCGTCGTCGACGCCGAGGATCGGCCGATCAGGAACGTCGCCATCTTCGCCGAGCCGCGCGGCAAGAGCGTCGTGGACATGCCGCTGCGCTGCGGCCGCACCGACTCCGAGGGCCGCCTCGTCATCGATCAGCTGCAGGCCGAGACGCTGCGCGTCAGCGGCGAACACCCGCGCTGGGGCGTCGTGCACGGCGAGTGCAAGGTCGGCGAGGAGCTCGTGCTGCGCCTCCTGCCGCCCGGCGCCCTGCGCGGTCAGCTGCGCGAGAACGGCAAGCCGCCGAAGCCCGGGACCTACACGGTCGCCGTCATGCTGCGCCGGGGCTCGGGCCCGCGCGGGCCGCTCGAGCAGGTGCCGTCGCTCGTCACCCCCGGCCTCGACGGCGCCTTCGCGGTGACCGCGCTGCAGCCGGGCAACTACACGGTCGCGTCGGTGCGCGCGCTCGACGCGCTGCGCTCGCCCGGCGGCGTGCTCTCGTTCGCGCAGGACATGTTCATCGACTCGGGAACTTCGAGCGAGCGCGTCGACGTCGTCTCCGGCCAGACGGCCGAGGTCGTGCTCGAGGTCGGGGACAAGCCCCTCGACGGGCCGACGGCGCAGCTCACCGGCTCGGTGACCGTCGACGGCCGTCTCGGCACCGGCTACACGGTGACCGCCTACGGCGAAGGCAGGCGGTTCGCCGCGCGCGTCGACGAACGCGGCCGCTTCGACCTCGGCGTCGTCTCCGCCGGCCAGCTCTGGGTCACGGTCATGGGCTCCGAAGGCGGCGTCTTCATGGGCCCGGGGTCCAACCTGTGGTCGTCGTCGATCCAGCTCGAGCAGGCGGAGCTGCGGGAGCTGACGATCGACATCACGACCGCGTCGATGGCCGGCGCGTGCTACCTGCCCGACGGCGCGCCGGCGACGAACGTGTTCGTGCAGGCGAACGGCAAGCTCGAGGGCAGCGGCGAGCGCGGCGACGTCTGGCTCTCGGCGTCGACCGACGCCAACGGCGTGTTCCGCTTCGCGCAGGTCCCGGCCGGCACGTGGCAGCTGCAGGTGCGCGGCGGCAGCGGCGACGACCGCTGGCGCGGCGAGCTCGACGAGATCCGGGTCACCGGCGGCGTGCCGATCGAAGGGCTGCGCATCGACGTGCGCGCCGCGATGGTGGTCAAGGGCCGCGTCGACCTCGCCGCGCTCGGCTCCGGCCGCCCGCGCTGGGCGTGGGTCGGCTTCCGCCGTCTCGCCGAGACCGATCCGCCCGACGCCCCCGGGAACTACGTCGAGGGCGTCGGCATCGACCGGGACGACGGCTCGTTCGTCGCCGAGGATCTGCAGCCGGGCCGCTTCCGCGTCGTGCTGCACACGTCGGCCGAAGGCGGCGACAACAAGGAATACGAGTGCGGCGTGCTGGTCGTGCCGCCGACGGGGCTCAGCGGCGTCGTGCTCGTGCCGCGCGCCAACTGACGTTCACGCGAGCCTGCCGGCCGCCTTCTGCGTCAGCGCGAACCGCAGGCCGGCGAGCACGTTGGTCGGCGATCCGGTCTCGAGCGCGACCAGCATGCCCTTCTTGAGCGGCACGGCGAGGCGCGCGTCGCCGGTCAGCAGGGCGCCGAGCAGCAGGCCGAGGTGCGGCTCGTGGCCGACGAGGGCGACCGACCGCGTGCCGGCGAGCAGCTCGCTCTCGAGCCGGGTCGTCGCCAGCGCCGGCGCCGCGTGCGGCACGAGCGCGTCGTCGATGTCCGGTGCGCCGTCGAAGCCGACCGCTTCGGCGAACACCCCGGCGGTCTGGCGCGCGCGCACGAGCGGGCTCGACAGGATCACGGCCGGCGTCTCGACCAGCTCGGACCACGCCTCGGCGGCGCGGCGCAGCTTGCGCACGCCCTCGTCGGTCAGCGCGCGCTCCTCGTCGGCGCCGCCGTCCCGCCGGTCTTCGGCGACGCCGTGGCGCAGCAGGTAGATCCACATCGTTCGAAGCGTCGTCGCCCGCGCCCCCCGCTGCAAGCCGCCGGATCGCGGGTCGGCCGGGGCCTGCCGGTGGCACGGGGACGCGATATCGTGCCCCGGTGCCGTCTCCCCGCCGCGCCGCTCCGGACCGCATCCCGCGCGCGCGTCGCGCGACCCGGACCGGGCTGCGCCCGTGGCAGCCCTTCGCGCTGACGTTGCTGGTCGCGGCGCTCGCCGCCGGCGCGTGGTTCGCGTGGCGCGATTACGTGGCGCGTCACGTCACGCTGACCTTCACCAACGGCGGCCGGCCGGTGCCGCCGCTCGAGCTGACCTTCTACCCGGACCGGCTCGCGTTCGCCGCGCCGTCTCCGCCGCCGCCGATCGGCGCGCGCCGGCTCGACGGCGGCGACCACGTCGTCGTCGGCGACGACCTCGTGCCGGGCCACGGTCTGGTGCGATACCAGGGCGCCGGCGTCGGCGCCGGCTTCGCCTACGTCGAGCTCGGCGCGAGCCCCCCGCGCATCGAGCTGCGCGCCCCGCAGCGGCTCGAGGGCCGCGTCGGCGAACCGATCGGCTACTGGTGCTTCGGCTGGCGCTGCGCCGGCTACCGCCCGATCGAAGGCGCCGAGGTCGTGCTGATGGGCGGCGGCGAACACGGCGTCGACCTGGCGACGGCGCGCACCGATCGCGACGGCCGCTTCGTGCTCGCGGGGTTCGACGGCGGGCTCGACGCGCTCGGCCTGCGCGTGCGCGCGGCGGGCTACGCGATCGAGCACCGGCGCGTCGACGACCTCGACGCG
>CALKYL010000108.1 GCA_938003515.1 uncultured bacterium | reverse complement strand
CCGACCGCGCCGCCCGCTCGGCGCGCGGACCCGAGCTGCGCGAGAACATGACGACGAAGCGGGTACCGGGCGGCGCCGCGCCCGCGACCGCCAGCGCGGCGGGGTCGCGGAACCCGTTGACGTCGTTGAGCCACGTCGCGCCGAGCTCCAGCGCCCGCTGCATCACCGCCGGCTTGGTCGTGTCGACGCTGACCTCGGCGCCCTGCTCGACCAGCGCGCCGACGACCGGCTCGAGGCGCCGGACCTCCTCGTCGCCGTCGACGTGCTCCGCGTCCGGATGCGTCGACTCGGCGCCGACGTCGGAGCATGCCCGGTGCATCATCGCGTGAAGCGGCTGCGCACGCACGACTCACAGCGGCCGCAGGGCGCCTCCCCGCCGTCGTAGCAGGACCAGAAGTCATCGGCGGTGAAGCCGAGGGCGCGGGCCTCCGCCACGATACGCGGCTTGTCCCAGCCGAGCGTGGGGCTGACGACCCGCACGCCCGCCCGGGTGCCGAACGCGAGCATCCCCGTCGCGGCGTCCAGGAACCCGGCCGAGTTGTCCGGGAACGTCGCCGCCTCCTCGCGGTTGAAGCCCGCGACCACCGCGTCCGCACCCGACGCCTCGGCGAGCGCGGCCGCGATCGCGACGAACACCGCGTTGCGGGCCGGCACCCAGACGGCGCGCGCGCTCGCCGGGTCGCCGGGCGCGGCCGCGGTCGCGGCCGGCAGGTCCCCGGTGCCCGCCAGGAGCCGCGAGCCCGATCGCCGCGCGAGCTCGGCGAGCCACGGCAGCTCGTAGCGGTGCAGCGGCACCTGCAGGCGCCGCGCCAGCGCCGCCGCTCTGTCGAATTCGCGGCGCGCCGCGCGCTGGCCGTAGTCGCAGAACAGCGCCGCGTCCAGCCGGTCGCCGTCCTGCCGCGCGAAGCACGCGGCGGCGACGCCCGAGTCGAGACCGCCCGACAGCAGAGCGACGCCGATCAAGGCCGGCCGTCCGTCACTGGACCGTGAAGGTCACCGGCGCCGCGCGCGCGTAGTTGATCTCCTGCCGGAAGCGCTCCGCGAGCACGACGTCGTCGACGCCGGACAGCGTCACCGACAAGAACAGCCGCGCCTCGACGCGCATCGTCCACGCGCCGGCGACGAGTCCGGCCACGTTGTTGACGACGAGCCCGGGGAACTGCACGGCGACGGTGCCGCCGGCGGGATCGCGGTCGGGCACCAGCATGCGCCACGTGCGACCGGCTGGGTCGGTGGCCGTCACGTCGTAGTAGCCGAGACCGCCCGGCACCGCGAACGCGTCGAGCACGTCGACGAACGTCACCGCCGGCGAGCCCGAGAACGGCCCGCCGGGCGTCGTCACGACCGGGATCGCCGGCGGCCCGACGCCGGGCAGGATCGAGCCGGGCGCTGCGTTCAGGAACACCCGACAGCGGCTGACGCGCCCGGCGCCGTCTTCGGCCTCGGCGACGATCCACGACACCGGCGCGAAGCCGGCGAACGCGGCGATGATCGGCAGCGAGTAGGTCGCGTCGATCTCGTACACGTCGCCGCCGGTGTTCGTCGCGAAGCCGACCCCGGTCAGCACCTGGCCGCCGAAGCCGAACAGCGACGACGTGGCGCGCACGCGCGGCGCCCCGCCGACGAGGCTCGTCGTGTCCAGCCCCACGGCCAGCGAGAAGTCCTCGAGATAGGTGGTCAGCAGCTGCCCGAAC
The DNA here is from genome assembly GCA_938003515.1 of uncultured bacterium. Next base: position 3,464 of record CALKYL010000108.1, on the reverse strand, counting down.
GTCAGGCCGGTCTCGGTCAACTGCAGCGAGGTCTCGAGCGTCACGCCCGCCGCGGGCGGCGCGGGTGGCGGCGTCGGCGTCAGGAGCGACGCGCCGCACAGCTGGCACGCCTGGAACGCGTAGGTCGGCGTGGCGGTCGGCTCGAAGCTGCCGCCGAAGGCCGTGATCACCTGCGCGCGGTTGGGCAGGATCGGGATCGGCGGGATCTCGGTCGGCGAGGTCGCGGACGTGCGGATGCCGCGCACGCTGCGGTCGGCAACCGCCGTCGTGCCGACGATCGCGGTCGCGCCCGCCGTCGGCGTGAACCCGGCGGTGCCGCGCAGGGTCGCCGTGGCGTTCGTGTTCGGCGTCAGCGGCAGGCTGACGAACGCCGCCTGGCTGTCGTAGAGCGTCACCAGCCCGTAGCCGGCGCGCACGATCGTGATCGTGTGGGAGCCGGCCGGCGGCGTGAAGGCGACGCGGCCGTTCTGGTTGGTCTCCCCGATCAGCTGTCCGACGGCGGGCACGACCGGCTCGACGGGATCGACCAGCACGGTGGCGCCCTGGATCGGCGCGAGCGTCGTCTCGTCGTAGGCCTCGACCGTCAGCGTGCCCGCGAGGGTGCCCGTGACGAGGCCGCGCTGCCGGATCGTGCCGGTGACGGGCATCTGGATGTTCCCGGCGCGGTCGGTCAGCGTCAGCATGTAGGTGCGCGGCGCCGTCAGACGGCCGATCGGCGCCGGGAGCGCCAGGAACCGCCCCGAGTCTCCGGACGCGAACAGCCCGGCGGTCGGGTTGACCCCGTCGTCGAACGTCAGCGCCGCGATCGGTTCGCTCGCGACGCCGTAGAACGCGATCGCCTCCTGGTCCGTGTAGACGTCGAGGCCGTTGCCCGGCCCGGGCGGTCCGGCCTGCGTCAGCGTCGGCAGCTCGATGTCGAACGTCGGCTCGGCGCTGGCCGCGTTCTGCACGAAGCCCGACGTGCGCGATCCGCGCTGCAGCTGCGCCGCGAACACGATCTCGCCGTCGTCGAGCGCCGGCCCCGCGACGGTGCCGAGCAGCCCGCTGAAGTCGAGCACCACCGTCTGCTCGCCGTTCTGCGGCACGGTGGCCACCCGTTCGACGAAGCGCAGGTCGAACGTCTGCGGCGTGTCGGCGTCGCCGCCGTAGATGCGCGCGCGGACCTGGTCGCCGGCCTGCGTGTCCGCGGCGGTCGTGACGTGCAGCGTGACGTTGCCGACGTTCTGCCGGTTGATCTTGTTGGGGAAGCCGGGCACGAAGTTGCCGAGCTCTACGCCGGTCGGCGCCGCTGGCGCGACGGTGTCGAAGTCGGCGAACGGCGTGCGACCGTTGAAGTCGAGCCGCCCGCTCTGGCCGAACGTGATGGCCTCGGTGACGACCAGCTCGTAGTTGGCCGCGGCCGCCAGCGTCAGGTCGGGGTCGATGCGCAGCACGCGCGGATCGGGCACGCCGACGGTCGTGAGCGGCACGTCGAGTTCGACCGCGATCGGCCCCTGCCCCTGCGGCCGCAGGAACACGTTCGCGTCGACGAGCGAAGCGGGGTTCGCCGGCCGGTCGAAGACCACCCAGACGTCGCCCTCGCGAGCCTGTTCGCGGAAGTTGTCGCGCGGGAACAGCGCGACGATGCGGCCGTCGGCGATCGACGAGTCCTGGTTGACCTGGAAGTCCGCCAGCACGTCCTCGCCGCCGGTGACCTGGAAGCGCACGCCGTCGACGTCCCGGGCCTCCGGCAACAGCACGATCTCGTAGATCGGGTTGTTGGTGTTCGTCAGCGCGTTGAGCGGCCGCATGATCAGGAAGCGGCCGCCGGCGACCAGCGAATACTGGCACGGCAGCAGCTGCTCCGAGCCCTGCACGCGCACTCCGATCCGGCCGTCGACCCCGGTCGGCGTCGTCGGCAGGATCGAGTCCGCGTTGATGCTCTCGCTGAACTCGACGACGATCGGGACGGTGCCGGGCCAGCCGGCGCCCTCGGGGTAGGCGGCGCGGATGCGCGGCCGACCTTCGCGCACGTCGCCGCCGACCGGTACGACCTGCACCGCCGACGTGCCGGTCGTCGGGTCGGGGCCGCCGGGGTCGACGTCGGGGTCGAAGGCGCGGCCGACGTTGTCGCAGCCGGCGGCGGCGCAGAGCGGCAGGAGGAGCAGGAGGCGGATCGGGGACATGGAGCGGGCCGTGGCGCCGCTGGACGCCGACGCTTGCGTCATTATTCCCCCGGATGGCGGCGCCGGCCAGCGCCCGCCCCGCCTCACGTGCGCGCCGGCTTCGGCGCCGGGCCACGCCGCGGCCAGAACAGGATCGCGAGCGCCAACGCGACGAGGCCGACGCTCAGCGTCTGCCCCATCGTCATGCCGAACAGGACGGTGCCCACCTTGCCGAACTGCGCGTCCGGCTGCCGCACCCACTCGAGCGAGAACCGGATCGCCGCGTAACCGAGGAGGAACACCGCGGCGTAGCGGCCGGCGGCGAGCGGGCGGTGCCGCGTCGCGAGGTAGAGCAGCGCGAGCACGACGCCGAGCACCAGACCCTCGCCGATGCCCTCGTACAGCTGCGACGGGTGCCGGAACGGCACCAGGTGCGCGCCGTCCGGATCCGTCATCGCGCGCACCCGGTCCCAGTCGAGGTGCCGCTGGACCGCGGACCAGTCGATGCGCTGGCCGAACCGGTCCACCTCGCTCAGGTACGGCTCGACGTCGGCGAACTCCCGGTGGCCGAAGGCGACCTGGATGCACAGCTCGCGGTCGCGCATCGTCCACGCGTCCGACAGGCGCATGAGCCGCATCGCCGCCGGGTCGGTCGGGAACTGCATCGCGCCCCACGTGTCGGGCGTCGTCTCGCGGCCGTACAGCTCGCCGTTGACGAAGTTGGCGAAGCGCACGGCGAGGATGCCCGGCGTGACCGCGAGCGCGCACGCGTCGACGGTGCGGCCCCAGCCGATCCCGTGCCGCCGACAGAAGAGCCACACCGCCACGCCGACGCCGGCGAGGCCGCCGTGGAACGCGAGGCCGCCCTTCCAGACCTGCACGAACTCGAGCGGGTTCAGCAGCGACTGGTCGTAGAACAGCGCGTAGCCGAGCCGGCCGCCGAGCATGACGCCGAACACGCAGTAGAAGATCAGGTCGGGCGCGGCCTGCGCCGACACGGGGAAGAAGCCGCGGCGCGCCAGCCGCACGAACACCCACTGCGCGACGACGAAGCCGACGACGTACATCAGCCCGTACCACCGGATGTCGATCGGCAGGAACGGGATGTCGAGCAGCACGGGATCCCAGCCGGGGAATTCCATCGGCGGGCAGGCTACCGGCGGCCGGGCGCCGTGTCCGGGTCGAATCGACGTTCGCCGCGCGGGTCGCCGAACCCTCGGCTCCGGCGTTCGTTGGCGGTCGAGATGACGGCGCCACGACGAGCGGCTATGGTGCTCGCCCCCATGGCCACGTCCGCACTCTCCGCCCTGCTCGAGAAGG
>CALKYL010000107.1 GCA_938003515.1 uncultured bacterium | reverse complement strand
CGCGCCGGCGGGAAGAACCCGATGGCCGACCCTCGCGCTTGACTGCGCCGGCGGGCCGGCATCTACTTCGATGGCGTTCCGCGCGCCCGCGTGCGTTCCGCACAGCTCTCTGCTCTGCAACGGGAACCGAAACCTGGGCGGCTGAAGGACCTCTGTCGGGGAACGGAAGCCAACGGTTCCGGGCGGGATCCTCTCCATCTGTCCGCAAGGGCAGCCCGCCGCGTGTAGAACAGAGAATCCGGCCGGCAGGCTTCCACCTGTCGGCCGGTTTTCACCGCCGGCCCGCCGCCCCCACCGGCGGGCGCCGCGCGAAGGCACACCCCATGCGCATCTACACCGGCACCGGCGACGACGGCACCACCGGCCTGTTCGGCAACCGCCGCGTCGCGAAGGACCACGTCCGCATCGAGGCCTACGGCACCATCGACGAGCTGAACGCCGTGCTCGGCCTGCTCGGTGCCGAAGCCCCGCCGCCGGCGATCGCCCAGCACATCCCGACGATCCAGCGCGACCTGTTCGAGATCGGCGCCGACCTCGCGACCGAGGGCGGCCAGGCCGCGAGCGCCAGGCTGGAGCGCGCCGTGCAGGAGCTCGAGAGCTGGATCGACGCGTCGGAGGCGGCGCTGCCGCCGCTCAAGCAGTTCGTGCTGCCGGCGGGTTCGCGCGTGGGCGCCTGGCTGCATCTGGCGCGCACGGTCACCCGGCGCGCGGAGCGGCGCTACTGGACGCTGGTGCACAGCCTCGTCGGCGGTCCGGCCGACCGGCAGGTGCCCGCGGTGATCGGGGTCTACCTCAACCGGCTGTCGGACCTGTGCTTCTCGTGGGCGCGGCTCGCGAATGCCGAGGCCGGCGCGGGCGACGTGCCCTGGACCCGTTCGGGCGGCTGAGCCCTCCTGCCGAGGACCCGGCGCCCGCCGCGGCCGGTGGTCGGCCTAGGGACAGGCGCTCCCAGCCCAGCCGAAGCCAGCCCGGCCGAAGCCAGCCCAGCCGAAGCCAGCCCAGCCGAACCCAGCCGGCGGATCAGACCGGGCCGGCGGCGGTGCGACCCAGGCGGCACGCCCGGCGAAGCCACATCATGGCGCGCTCGACCTCGCGCGGGCCGGTCACGGGGATCTCGACGAACTCCCGGGAGTGCGGGTCCCCGTCGTCGGGCATGCGCTTGGCGCCCAGGATCTTGAGGGCCTCGGTCACCTGCGGCGGCGCGAGCTTGACGACGACCCCCTTCTTGCCGAGGTAGGCGAACACCTGGCCGCGCACGAGGAAACAGTCTTTGCCGTCCTGCTTCTCACGGTTGACGTCCTTCCAGGCGCAGAGTCGCTCGACGATGGTAGCAAGGGGATCCATGGGGGGAAGCACTATAGCGACTCGCAACCCGGAGCGCCACGGGCAGGCGGCGCTCTCCACATGCGGCTTACCGAATCCGTAGCGCGCCGCGATCCGTCCGGCCTCAGCGGCGCAGGAACAGGTTCTTCGTCACCAGCCACATCATCGCCGGGTACTCGTCGAGCCGCCGTCGCAGGTACTCGATCGCGAGATCCCAGCCGAGAGCGAACGGCACGTAGAGGCGCGCGCGGATGCCCTTCTGCAGCAGGTCGGCGAGCACGCGGTCGCGGGGCACGCCGTAGAGCATCTGGATCTCGTAGCGATCGGTGCCGACGCCCGCGCGCGGCACCACCTCCTCGACGAACCGGCGCACGTAGTCGACGTCGTGGGTCGCGAACTCGACGTAGTGGCCGCGCCGCAGCAGCCGTTCGCCGAAGGCGAGCATGCGGTCCTTCATCGCCGCCTTGTCGGTCAGCGCCACCTCAGCCGGCTCCTGGTAGATCCCGATGACGAGCCGCACGCGCGCGGTGGGCGGCAGCTGCTCGAGGTCCCGTTCGGTGCGGTGCAGCCGCGTCTGCAGCACGCAGCCGACGTGCTCGAGGCCTTCGGCGTGCAGGTCGCGCAGCGCCTGCAGCGTGAAGTCGGTCCAGTGCCGGCCCTCCATGTCGATCGAGACGCCGACGCCGGCCTCCGCCGAACGGCGCGCGATCGCGAACAGCGCGTCGCGGGAGCCGGCGCCGGCGCCGCCCTCGTGCAGCGGGTCGGTCGTGTACGAGGACGGCTTGACGGACAGCGTCGGCCGGTCGTTCTCGGGCACGGCCGCGGCCGCGGCGATCATCTCGAAGTACGTCTCGAGGTTGCGCTGGGCCTGCTCCTCGTCGCGGATGTCCTCGGCGAGCAGGTCGAGCGTCGACAGCAGCCCGCGCTCGCGTCGCAGCCTGCCGACCACGTCCATCGCCTTCGCGAGGGAGTCCCCAGCGACGTAGGGCTTCGCAAAGAAGCGCACCAGGAAGGACGGGATGACGCGGATCAGGGGGTTCACGGAACGGGAGGGATCATGCCGGCCGACCGGCGACGGTGCCATGGCGCCCGGTCGGCTCAAGTTCGCCCATGCCATCGGGCCGATGCAACCGACATACGCAGAGGGTCGCCGGCGGCGACCGAGGCGAACGTCATGCGCATCACCTGGTTGCTCGAGGTCGCGGATCAGCTCTGGGGCGGGGTCAAGGTGGCCCTCGAAGACGCGAACTGGCTCGCCCGGCGGGGCCACCGGGTCACGGTCGTCAGTCGCTCGGGCCCGCCCGCGTGGATGCAGCTCGACTGCGAGTTCCGCCGCGTCACCGACTTCCGGCCCGAACACCTGCCCGACGCCGACGTCGTGATCGGCACGTTCTGGACCACCGTGCCGTGGGCGGCAAACGCCGGCCCGCAGAAGGGCGTGCCGGTGCACTTCTGCCAGGGCTACGAGGGCGACAACCCCGAGAACGAGGCGCTGCGCGATCGCATCGAGGCGGTCTACCGCCTGCAGGGCCTCGCGCACGTGACGATCTCGCCGCACCTGACGCAGCTGCTGCGGGAGCGCTTCGGCGTCTCTGCGCACGAAGTGCGCTACGTCGTCGACCACACCGTGCATCGCCCGGCGGCGCCGCGCGCGCCCGGCTCCCCGCTGCGGGTCGGGCTGGTCGGGCCCTACCGCATCCCGTGGAAGGACCTCGAGACCGGCTACGCCGCGTGCCGCCTCGCGCACCGCGCCGGCCAGCAGCTCGTCCTGGTGCGCGCGAGCAACACGCGGCCGTGCGAGGAGGAGCGCGACCAGCCGTTCCCCGTCGAGTGGCACGAGGCGCTGCGCCCGGACCAGATGGGCGAGTTCTACCGCTCGCTCGACGTGTTCCTCGGCACCAGCTGCGGCGCCGAGGAGGGCTTCTTCCTGCCGGCCGTCGAAGCGATGGCGTGCGGCGTGCCGGCGGTGCTGACCGACATCCCGTGCTTCCGCCAGCACCAGGCGCTGGTCGGCCACGACCGCTACGCGCTGTTCGTCCCGCCGCGGGAGCCCGCGGCGATGGCCGAGGCGCTGGTGCTGGCCGG
>CALKYL010000106.1 GCA_938003515.1 uncultured bacterium | reverse complement strand
AGCCATCGGGCGCCGGACCTCGACGAGATCGAGGCGGCGATGGCCTCGGCCCCGGCGAGCCTGCTCGTGCTCTACGCGCCCTCGATGTTCGCCGCGACGCTGGTGTTCGTCGCGACGACGATGGTGCACGGCCTGATGCTGGGCTGGCACGTAGACCTCGTGTCGCGCGCCGTGGTCGCGATTGTCGGGCCTGGTTTCCGGTGGCGCCGGTGCCAGGGCGGCCGCGGCCGCGCCATGGTCGTCGGCGCGACCGTCTACTTCGGGCTGTTCGCGCCGTGGGAGAGCATGCGCGAGCAGGAGACCGTGCTCGCGATGTTCCTCGGCCTGCTGACCGTCGTCGCCGGATCCGGGCTGATGGGCGTGCAGGACGACGAGTTCGGCGGATCGGCCCTCTGACGCGATCCGCCGCGAGCGCGAGCGTCAGGCCTTGCTGATGAAGCCTTCGAGGTCCGCCTGCAGCTCGGCGAGGCCGTAGCCCTGCACCGTGATGCAGCGGTAGACGATGCGCTCGAGCTCTTCGGGCGTCTTCGGGTTGAGCACGTGCGGCGGCGTGTAGCTGAAGAAGTAGCTCAGCGACAGCCGCTGCGTCTCGCCGCCGCTCTGCCGGCCGGCGAACTCCCACGGCACCTCGTCGAACGGCAGCGTGCCGGTCAGGATCTCGTAGATCATGATCCCGATCGCCATCACGTCCGCCTTGCTGTCGGTCAGCAGCAGCGGGTTGTAGTGCGGCGTGGTCGTCACGACCTTGTGCTCCGGCAGCCGCAGCGCCGGGTCGAGCAGCACGACCTTGCCGCTCGGCTTGACGACCACGTTCTCCGGCTTGAGGTCGCCGTGGTAGGCCATCGTCCCGGCCTCGCCGAGCGCCGACAGCGCCCGCACGATGGCGAGGAACCAGTTCAGGTGGATGCCCTCGAGGCTGCGGATCTTCTCGCGCAGCGTCTTGCCGCGCACGTAGTCGAGCACGAGCACGGGGTTGCCGTCGACGACCAGGCGATCCTGCACCGCGACGAGGTTGTCGTGGCGGCAGTTCGCGAGCAGGTCGCCCTCCGCGCGCAGCATCGCGTGCACCTCCTGTTCGTCGAACAGGTCGATGCGCACGCCGCGCGGCTCGAAGAACACCGCCTCGGCCGGCAGCTCGTCGGGGCTGATGCCCTCGGGCGTGCGCCGCGAGGTGACCTCGAGCAGCCGCGTCACCTGGCGGCCGCCGCCCGACATGGCGCCGACCTTGAGCGCGACCTTGCTGCCGGACTGCTCGTGCTGGGCGAGGTAGACGGAGGCGAAGCCGCCGCGGCCCAGGAAACGCGTGATCCGGTAGCCCTCCACGACCTCACCGACCGCAAGCTTCATCATCCGCTGTGTGTCCCGGTTGCAAGTGCGACGGACGTGTCCCGCCGCGCCCCTGTTTTCGGTATCCCCTTACTCGGAGTTGAGTTAGGAGCGAGACAACCGATGGGCGGCCAATGCCACCGGGACTTCCGGACTCACTCGGGCACGAACGTGCTCAGGCGGCTGCGCACCGTGTCGCGATCCTGGCCGGCGAGCGCGTAGACGTGGTGCGGCTGCCCCGGGTCGAGCCGCGCGCGCAGCCCTTCCGGCAGCCGCCACGGCGGCGCGCCGGTGGCAGCGAAGCGGGCGAGTTCGCGGTAGTCGCCGGCGAGCACGACGACGGTGTGCGGCGTCGGGCCGGTCGCGTCGGCGGGCGCGAACGCGCCGGACGGCCGGAACGCGAGCGGCGCCGGCGACGAACCCTCAGGCACTGGTCGCGCGGCGGCCGATAGCGGAACATGCCGTGGCACGGGCGCCGCCGGCATCGTCGCCCACCACAACGCGACCGCGATGCAGACCCACCCGAGCACCTTCGGCCAGCCCGGCTGCGGCCGCGCTGCCCGCCGCCGCGCGGCTTCGGCGACGACGCCTTCGGCGCGGACCCGCCACGGCCGGACGAGCGGTCGGCCGTCGACCCCGAACGCGCGGGGCACGGCCGCGCCGCCGACCACCCGCCGCCCTGCCGACCATCGAGCCCCACCGCCCATGCTGTCATGATCGGAACCGACCCACATCCCCCCCAGCGACGTGCCG
>CALKYL010000105.1 GCA_938003515.1 uncultured bacterium | reverse complement strand
CCACATCGGCAGGCACGCGACCAGCAGCGCGGCGAGGTCGGCGACCGCGGGCACGTCCGGACAGGACGCGCGGCCGAGCCGGTGCACGAGCACGACCGGCAGCGCGCCGAGCAGCACCGACACCATGCGCAGAGGAGGCAAGAGCCGGCTCGGCCGGGCCTCGTGCACGAAGTGCAGGTGGCGCGCGGGGCTCTCGGGATCGCCGAAGGTCGGGTTCTCGCGCGGCGCGAAGACGGTGTCGTCCGTGCCGGTCGCGACGAGGCACGCCGCGACGAGTCCGTAATACAGCGGCGGGTGGTGCCCGAGCACGCAGCCTTCGGTCTGGGGCAGGCCGCGCTCCCGCGCGAGCGACGCCGTCAGCGGCAGCTGCCGCGCGTTCGCGACGTGCCACGCGTACTCGTAGTGGCTGTTCTCGTCCGGCCCCTCGAAGGTCGGAGTCGCCCATGCGTAGGCCGTCGCGAACGCGACGTGGCAGGCGAGCGCGAGCCGGAGCAGCGACGAACGCATCGCGCGGACTGTAGCCGCGGGCCGTCGCTTGACCACTTCGCGCGGCCTTCGTAGCGTTCCCGCGGGCCTTCGCCGCGCTCTGGGGGGCCTTCGCCGCGCGATCCGCCGAGGCCGTGAGAGGCCGATTGTCCGCATGACGAAGCCGTCCCTGTTGGTCGACGTGGCGCTCGCCCTGCTGCTCGGCGGGGGAGCCTTCGCCGCGTCCTGCTGGCTGGTGCCGCCGGAACCCGAGGCGCACGGCTTCGGCTCGCAGTGGCAGCTGATGTCGGAGGCCCCGGGAGAGCTGCGCGGGCAGCTGCCGCACCGGCTGCTCGGGCCGGTGCTCGCGTGGCTCGTCGGCCTCGGCGGGGCCGGCTGGGTGTCGTTCACCTACGCGCTGCACGTGCTCATGCTCGCCATGGCCTGTCTGGTCTGCCGCAGCCGCGGCAGCACGGTCGTCGACGGCGCGCTCATCGTGCTCGCCGTCGCGCTGACGGCGCCCGTGCAGATCTACAAGCAGCACTGGGTCGGCTACACCGATCCGCTGTGCTACGCGCTGTTCTTCGGCGCCATGCTCGCGGCCGGGCGGCCGGTCGTGTTCTGGTCGCTGTTCCTGTGCAACCTGCTCAACCACGAGCTCGCCGCGTTCCTGTTGCCGTGGCTCTGGTTCCTGCGGCGTCGCCGCGACGGTCGCTGGCGGCTCGACGCGGCGCTCGCCACCGGCGCGCTCGCGGTCTATGCGGCGTTCTACCTGTGGGTCAAGGCGAACGCGGCGCAGCAGCTCTACAACGCCGACTACTTCCTCGCCAACCCGCTCTTCCCGGGCGGGACCTTCGCGGTGTGGCTGCTGGCGATCGTGCACTGGACGGTCGCGTTCGGGCCGGTGCTGGCGGTGCTCGCCTGGCACCAGCACGCGCGGGACGTCGACCGCGAAGGCCGCGTCGAGCGCCTGCACCTGTGGCTGGTGCTCGGCAGCGTGCTGCTGATCTTCTGCATCGCGTTCGACTGGGCGCGGCACTCCAACCTGATCGTGCTGCCGTTCGTGGTCGCGTCGGTGAGCTTCCTGCGACGAGGCGCGCTGCATCGCGCGGTCTACGCAGGCCTCGTCGCGCTGACCGCGGCGCTGTTCGTGATCGTGCCGCCGTGGGGACCGACGGCGTGGCCGACGCGCGAGTTCACGTATCCGGAGCTGCTCGCGCGCACCGGGGTCGTCGTCGCCGGCCGGGACGGGCCGGGCTTCGGACCGCTGAGCGCGTCGGTCGGGCAGTGGCTGCCGGAGGTCTGGCGCCTCCTGGTGCCGATCGTCGCGATCCTCGCGACGATCTGGGCGGCCGGCGCCGTGTTTGCGCGATGGCGCAAGCCCGTCGTCGCTCCCGCTTGAGGGGGGCGCGACGCCGCGCGCGCCTTCGCTAAGCTCACCCGCCGCGCGCGAATCCCCGCGCCGGACCTCCACCGAACCCCGCCCATGCTCCGTCCGATCCTCGCCTTCTCCGTCCTCTCCACCGCCGTCGCGGCCCAGGTCAGCTTCGTGCACCTCGGCACGGTCGACGTGTCGACGACGTCGACCACCTCCAACCCGGAGTTCGTCGGCACCAACCCGAGCGCCGTCGCGTGGAACGGCACGACGCTGTGGGTCGCCGGCTTCTACAACCTCGGCACGCCGGGCACGACCGCGATCTGCCGCATCGACAACCCGCTGAGCCCGACGCCGACGTTCAACGCGGCGTTCGGCGTGCTGCCGACGCCGGGTCTGCGCGGCTACTCGGGCCTCGACGTGTCGGGCGGCCTGCTCGTCGCCGCGTGGGACTCGGGCACGAGCGCGCCCGAGGGCATCCGCGCCTACGACCTCGCCGGCAACCAGCTGTGGCAGAAGGACGCGCGCGGCAGCAGCGGCGTGGGCATCGACCCCGGGTTCCCCGGCCTCGGCGGGGACGGCGTCGGCTGGACGACGATCGGCTCGGGGCGCCGCGCGCTGCAGGACGCGACGACCGGCGCGGACGTCTACACCCTCGCCGCCGGCCCCAACGCCGGCATGATCGTGCAGCCCGCGGGGCTGAACACGACGATCTGGCGCGACATGGACTTCGATTCGTTCAGCGGGGACATCTACCTGCGCAAGGAGAACCAGCTGATCGGCGGCCTGCGCATCGGGCCGAACGACGTCATCAACATGACCGAGATCGTGCCGGTGACGCCGGGCCAGTTCATCAACATCCAGAACGTCGCGTTCGTGCGGCAGGCCGCGCAGCAGTTCTGCGTCTGGAACGACCGCTCGGTCGGCACCGGCAACCAGCCGTTCGAGGACGTGATCCGCGCGACGCGGCCCGACGGCACGGAGCTGACGATCGACTACGGCACGTTCATCGCGCCGGCCGGCGTAGGGGCCTACGACTTCAGCTACGACGCGGCGAGCAGCACGCTCGCGATCGTCGACTTCGCCGCGCGCGAGGTGCACAGCTTCGCCGTCAGCTCGTTCGTCGAGTACGGCACCGGCTGCCCGGGCGCCGGCGGCGTCTTCCCGCGGCTGACCGGATCGGGCGACACGCGCCCGAACGGCGCGATCACCTACACGGTGATCGACGCGGCCCCGCTGTCGATCGGCCTGTTCGCGTTCGGCAACTCGATGACGAGCGTGCCGCTGCCGTTCCCGGCCGCGTGCCCGCTGCACGTGACGCCCGTCGTGCTGCTCGCCGGCGCGTTCGTCACCGGCCCCGGCGCTCCCGGCACCGGCACCGGCTCCGTCGTCGTGCCCGTGCCGCCCGGCACGTCCGGCGCGGTCCTGACCTGCCAGGGCGTGATGCTCGAAGGCGGCAGCCTCGCCACCGTGCGCACGACCAACGGCGTCGAGGTCACGGTCCAGTGAGGCCGCGGCGGCGCAGCAGCGCCGCCGGGTCGAGCGCGCGGCCGCGGAAGGCCGTGAACATCGCCATCGGCTCGCGGGTCAGGCCCCGCGACAGGATCTCGTCGCGCAGGCGTCGGCCGTTCTGCCGCGTCATGCCGCCGCTCTCTACGACGGCGGCGAACGCGTCGGCCGCGAGCGCCTCGCTCCAGAGGTAGGCGTAGTAGCCGGCCGAGTAGCCGCCGGGCCAGACGTGGCTGAAGTAGGTGCTCTTGTAGCGCGGCGGCACGAGGTGCCAGGCGACGCCGGCGCGCTCCAGCGCCTGCTGCTCGAAGCGCGCGACGTCGTCGACGCGCGTGCCGGCCGGCAGCGAGTGCCAGGCGAGGTCGAGCCACGCGGCGGCGATGTACTCGAGCGAGGCGAAGCCCTGGCCGAACTTGCGGGCGCGGCGGATCTTGTCGAGCAGCGTTCGCGGCATCTCGGCGCCGGTCTCGTGGTGCCGCGCGCAGCGCTCGAGCACGTCGGGCTCGAACGCGAAGTCCTCGTGGAACTGCGACGGGAACTCGACGAAGTCCCGGGGCACGTTGGTGCCCGCGAGCATCGGGTAGCGCACGCGGCTGAAGAGGCCGTGCACGCCGTGGCCGAACTCGTGGAACATCGTCGTGACCTCGTCGAAGGTCAGCAGCGTCGGCTGCCCGTCGCTCGGCTTCTGCACGTTGAGCACGTTGACGACCACGGGCCGGTGCCCGAGCAGCTCGCTCTGCTCGACGAAGTTGCTCATCCACGCCCCGCCGCGCTTCTGCGGCCGCGCGTAGTAGTCGGCGTAGAAGAGGCCGACCGCCGCGCCTTCGGCGTCGAACACCTCGAACACCCGCACGTCGGGGTGGTAGACGGGCAGATCCGACCGTTCGCGCAGCGACACCCCGTAGAGCCGCTCGGCCATGAAGAACAAGCCGTCCCGCATCACGCGTTCGAGCTCGAAGTAGGGGCGCACCTCGGCCTCGTCGAGGTCGAAGCGTTCCTGGCGCACCTGCTCCGCGGTCCACGCCCAGTCCCACGGTTCGAGCCGGGCGCCGGGCAGCGCGCGGTCGAGGTGCGCCTGCAGCTCGGCGGCCTCGCCCCGGGCCTTCTCGACGATCGGTCCCGTCATGCGGCCGAGCATCTCGCGCACCGCCTCGGGCGTGCCGGCGGTCTCGTCGGCGAGCACGTAGTGCGCGTGCGTCTCGAAGCCGAGCAGCGCCGCGCGCTCCGCGCGCAGCGCCGCGAGCTCGGTCACGAGCTGCTTCGTGTCGTGCTCGTTGCCGCGGTCGCAGCGCGCGATCGAGGCCTCGAACACGCGACGGCGCACGTCGCGGTCGTCGAGCGACGCGAGCACGCCCTGCGACGACGGCAGCTGCAGCGTGAGCAGGTACCTGCCCGCCAGCCCGCGCCCTTCGGCCGCCTTCGCCGCGGCGGAGACCGCGCTCGCGTCGAGGCCGCGCAGCTCGCGCTCGGTGTCGACGACGACCGCGAGGTCCTTGGTGTCGGCGAGCAGCCGGTCCTGGAAGTCCGTCGTCAGCCGCGAGCACGCCTCGTTGATGGCGCGCAGCCGGGCCTGCCGTTCGGCGTCGAGCAGCGCCCCGTTGCGCACGAACAGCGTGTGGTAACGCTCGGTGAGGCGGCGCTGCTCGGGGCCCGACAGCCGCTCGCGCGCGTCGTGCACGGCCGAGACGCGTGCGAACAGCTGCCGGTCGAGCCAGATCGCGTCGCGGTGCGCGGCCAGCCTGGGCGCGACCTCGGCCTGGATCCGCTGCAGCTCGTCGTTCGTGTTGGAGCTCGACAGGTTGAAGAACACGTGGCCGACGCGCTCGAGCAGCGAGCCGGAACGCTCGAGGGCGGCGATCGTGTTGTCGAACGTCGGCGGGGCCGGATCGGCCGCGATCGCGCGCACCTCGGCGAGGTGCGCCTGCATGCCGGCCTCGAACGCCGGCAGGAAGTGCGCTTCGGCGATGCGGTCGAACGGCGGGGTCCCATACGGCAGCGGGCTGGGCTGCGAGAACGGGTTGTCGGCGGGCAGGGTCGGAGTCTCGGTCGGCATGAGGTGCTCGGCGCCGGTGCGGCGCGTCGAGGCTATCGAGGCCCGCGCGCGAATCCACCGCGCGTCGGCGGGACCCGCGCGCCTACACTCCGCGCGTGGCGAACGACTTCGACCTCGCTGTCGCCCAGGACTTCGGCACCGCGCTGCTGCTCGGCGCGCTGATCGGCGTCGAACGCGAGAAGAAGAACATGCGCCGCGGCTTCGGCGTCGCCGGCGTGCGCAGCTTCGTGATGCTCGCGCTGGTCGGCGCGCTCGCCGGTTACCTCGCGACCGAGCTGGACATGCCGTGGCTGCTGCCGGCGGCGGTGCTCGCCGCGGCGGCCGCGGTGGTCGCCGGCTACGTCGCCGGGACCAAAAAGAAGCCCGACAGCGTCGGCATCACGACCGAGCTCGCGTCGATCTTCGTCTGCCTGCTCGGCGCGCTCGTGACCAGCGGCCAGCGCGAGCTCGGCGCCGGCCTCGGCGTCGCCGCGGCGGCGCTGCTCGCCTACAAGGAGCCGCTTCACGACCTGGTCGGCAGGATCGGCTGGGACGACGTGCTGGTCGTCATGCGGCTCTTGCTGGCGACCTTCATCGTGCTGCCGCTGCTGCCGGACCGCACCGTCGATCCGTGGGACGCGATCAACCCCTACAAGCTGTGGCTGCTCGTCCTGCTGATCTCGGGGCTGTCGCTGGTCGGCTACGTCGCGAGCCGCTGGCTCGGCCAGCGCCGCGGCATCGTGCTGACCGGCATCACCGGCGGCCTCGTCAGTTCGACGGCGATCACGCTCGCTCTGGCGAAGCAGAGCCGCGACGAGGACGCCCCGGTGCGCCACATCGCCGCCGGCGCGCTGCTCGCGTGGTCGATCATGTGGATCCGCGTCGTCGTGATCGGCGCGGTCGTCGGCGCGGTCGTCGTACGGGGCATCTGGCTGCCGTGCGCGGTGATGGCCGGCGTCTCCGGCGCCGTGGCCGCCGTCTACCTGCACCTCGACCGCGACGGCGGCGCGAAGGGCACGTCCGACGTCGCCCTCAAGAACCCGTTCTCGCTGTGGGCGGCGACCAAGTTCGGCCTCCTGTTCGCGGCCGTGCAGCTCCTGCTCGCGCTCGCGCAGACCTACATGCCGGAGACCGGGTCCTACACGGTCGCGCTGCTCGCGGGCGTGACCGACGTCGACGCGATCACGCTGTCGATGGCCGAGCGCGCGCGCGAACAGCAGACGGAGGTCGGCGTCGCGGTGGTCGCGATCCTGCTCGCCGGCTTCAGCAACACGCTCGCGAAGGTCGTGCTGGCCGCGGCGATGGGCAGGGGCCTCACGCGCTGGCTGCTGGTGCCCGGCGTCGCGAGCGTCGCGCTCGGCGCTCTCGTCCTCTGGCTGGTCTGAAGCTCCGGCCGGATCGCGGCGCGGGCGCTCACTCCGCGGCCGCGTCCGCCGCGAGCAGCGCGTCGCGGTAGGCGAACAGCGCCGGCGCGCCGCCGGTGTGCACGAACAGCACGTGCTCGTCCGCGCCGATGTCGCCCGCGCGCGCCATGCCGATCAGGCCGGCCATTGCCTTGCCCGTGTAGACCGGGTCGAGCAGCACGCCCTCGGTGCGCGCCAGCAGCCGCACCGCCTCGACCATCGCGTCGTTCGGCACGCTGTACTTCGGCTGCCAGTAGCCGCCGACACAGGTCACGCGTTCGCGCGGCACGGCGCCGAGCCCGAGCAGGTCGGCGACGGCCTGCGCCTCCCGCCACACCAGCGGCTCCTGGTCCGAAGGATCGCGGCTGACGCCGACGCCGGTGATCGCGACGTCGAGGCCGAGCGCGAAGAACCCGGCGACCAGGCCGCCGTGCGTTCCCGAGCTGCCCGAGCCGACGACGACGCGGTCCAGGCGCAGATCCTGCTCGTCGAGCTGCCGCGCGATCTCGTCGGCGCAGACGACGTAGCCGAGGCCGCCGAGCGCGTTCGAGCCGCCGCCGGGGATCACGTAGCCCTTGCGCCCACGGGCCGCGAGCTCGTCCCGCACCGTGCGCATCGCCGCCGCGAGGTCGCTGCCGCCGGGCACGACGGTGATCGCCTCGACGCCGAGCAGCCGGAACAGGAAGTGGTTGCCGCTCGCGCGGTCGTCGTAGCTCCCGGGCACGCGCTCCTCGATCACGAAGCGGCACTTCAGCCCCTCCTTGACCGCCGCCGCGAGCGTCAGCCGGCAGTGGTTCGACTGCGGCGCGCCGCACGTGATCAGCGTGTCGCAGCCCTGCGCCAGCGCGTCGGCGACCAGGAACTCGAGCTTGCGCGTCTTGTTGCCGCCGGGCGTGAGCCCGAGCTGGTCGTCGCGCTTGATCCACACCTTCGGCCCGCCCAGCGCGCGCGTGAAGTTCGGCAGGAACTCGAGCGGCGTCGGCCCGTGCGAGTAGCGGCGGCGGGGGAAGCGGGAGAGGTCGACGGGCATGGGGGGCGCTCAGACCGCGAGCTTCGACAGGTCGGCGACGCGGTTCATCAGGTCGTGCAGGTCGCGCAGCAGCGCGTGGCGGTTCCGCCGCAGCGCCGCGTCGTCGGCGTTGACCATCACCGCGTCGAAGAACGCGTCGACGGGGGCCTTCAGCGACGCGCACTGCGTCAGCGCCGCCTCGTACTCGCCGGCCGCGAACTTCGGTCCGGCCGCCGCTTCGACGTCGAGCAGCCGCGCGTGCAGCTGCCGCTCCTCGGCGTCGCGCAGCAGCGCCGCGTCGGTCGCCCCGGCGGCCGCGCCGTCGCTCTTCTTGAGGATGTTCGCGATCCTCTTGTTGGCCGCCGCGAGCGACTCCGCCTCCGGCAGCTTCGCGAACGCGCGCACCGCCGCGAGCCGGCGCGGCACCTCGGCGAGCCGTTGCGGCCGCAGGCTGACGACCGCGTCGACCTCCTGGGCGGTGAAGCCCTGCTCCTTCAGCGAGGTCGCGAGCCGGTCGAAGCAGAAGTCGAGCAGCGGCGCGGTCGGGTCGTCGATCGCGTCGCCGAACACCGGCACGGCGGCCGCGACCAGCGCGTCGTGCTCGAGCGGCAGCTCGCGTTCGACGAGCATGCGGATCACGCCGAGCGCGTGCCGCCGCAGCGCGAACGGGTCCTTGTC
>CALKYL010000104.1 GCA_938003515.1 uncultured bacterium | reverse complement strand
GACCTCGCCGGGGTGGATGGCGCCGAGCGCGGTCGTCGACGCGCCGGCCGCCGCCGCTCGGGCCGGCGCCGTGCCCAGGCGCGCGAGGCCGCTGCGGCCGAGGTCACCGAAGAAGGCGCCTGCCTCGATCAGCGCCGCGCGCACGTCGAGGTCCGTGCCGTAGTCGACGAGATGCAGGTCGCCGACCAGTGGGGTCGGCTGCTGGGCGGGCGATGGGGTGCAGACGAAGACCGAAAGGGAGAGGACGCGGAGGACGTTCGCGAGCATGGTCGGGCCGCAGGGGCACCGGGGAGGCGGCGGGAACGATATGGGCGCCCGGGCAGGCCGCCAAGGTGTCCCGTCCGGGGGCCGCCGCGGTCGGGCGCATGCGGGATCGGCGGGGAGGGCCGGCTCGGAGCGGTGCCAGCGGGCGGTGGCCGCGGTCCCGACGCGCCCGGGAGGATGCACCTCTTCCCCGCCGCGGATACAAGGCGGGTCCGCCGCGCCCCGATGTTCCTGCTCGACGCCACCGCGATCCTGCTCGTGCTCGCCGCCGCGTTCGGCCTGCTCAACCACCACACGTTGCGCCTGCCGTTCACCATCGGGCTCCTGGTGTCGGGGCTCTGCGCGTCGTTCTGCGTGCTGCTCGTCGACGCGCTCGCGCCCGGCCTCGGCCTGGCCGCCGCGGTCCGCGGCGCGGTCCTGCGCGTCGACTTCGCCGACGCGGTGCTGAGCGGCATGCTGACGCTGCTGCTGTTCGCCGGCGCGCTGCACACCGACGTCGCGCTGCTGCGCGAGCGGCTGACGCCGATCCTGACGCTGGCGACCGTCGGCACGCTCGTCAGCACGGTCGTCGCCGGTCTCGGCGCGTGGTGCCTGTTCGGACTCGTCGGCGTCGACGTGTCGCTGCCGTGGTGCCTGGTGTTCGGCGCGCTGATCTCGCCGACCGACCCGATCGCGGTGCTCGGCATCATGAAGGCGACCGGCGCGCCGAAGGACCTCGAGATCAAGGTCGTCGGCGAGAGCCTCTTCAACGACGGCGTCGGCGTGGTGCTGTTCACGGTGCTCGTCGGCTTCGCCGCGGCCGGCAGCGACGTGGGCGCCGGGGCCGTGGCGGTCCTCCTCGGTCAGGAGGTGCTCGGCGGCGTCGTGCTCGGGCTCGTGCTCGGGGCCGTCGCCGAGCGCGCGCTGAAGAGCCTCGACGAGGCCAACCTCGAGATCCTGATCACGGTCGCGGTGGTCTTTGCGATCGGTTTCGCCGCGACGCGGCTGCACGTGTCGGCGCCGCTCGCGGCGGTCGCCGCCGGGCTGCTGATCGGCAACCGCGGGCGCGCGCGGGCGATGTCGCAGCGGACCCAGGGAGCCCTGGACACCGTCTGGACGTTCCTCGACGAGGCGCTAAACGCGATGCTCTTCCTGCTGATCGGCGTCGAGGTGTTCGCGATCGACTACTCGCGGGCTGCTTACCTGTGGGCCGCCGCCGCGGCGATCCCGCTCGTGCTCGGCGCGCGGCTGCTGTCGGTCGTGCTGCCGATGCAGCCGCTGCGACGTCGCGTCGAGATCGGTCACGGCGCCGTCAGCGTGCTGACCTGGGGCGGGCTCAAGGGCGGCATCTCGATCGCACTCGCGATGAAGACCCCCGAGTTCGACGGGCGCAACGCGGTCCTGACGGTGACCTACGTGGTCGTCGTGTTCTCGATCGTCGTGCAAGGCCTCACGGTCGGCCCGCTCGTGCGCCGCATCGTCGCGCAGCGCGCGCGCTCTAGCTGATCAGCCGGTCGCCGCTCCTCCCTCGGCGAGATCGTACGACCCGGAGTTCGCCGTGCTGGCAGCGCTCGAGCCCTCCACCGGGGAGGCCCTTCGTCCCGGAGTGGGCGTGCCTGGAACGTCTGGCCCGGCGAACGCGGCCCGGCCCGGACTTTTTGCAGATCCACCGGCGGAAACCCGTCAGACTGCCTCTGAGCCCTGCGATGGCCGCTTCGACCCACCTCCCCGAACGGATCCGCCGCGCGGTCGCCGGCGACCGCGACGCCGGCGACCGGCTGTTCGCGCGCGCCGCCGACCGGGTGCTCCTGTTCATCCGCCTGCGTCTCGGCACATCCCTGCGCGCGCGCTTCGACCCGACCGACGTGCTGCAGGAGGTCTTCACCCACGCGATCCGCGACCTGCCCCGCTTCGACCCGACCGCAGCCACCGACGCCGAACGCGCGTTCGTGCACTGGCTCTGCGCGATCGCCGAGCACCGCATCCGCGACCTCGCCGCCTTCCACCGCGCGCGGCGCCGTGATCCCGGTCGCGAGGTCCGCGACGTCACGGCCGTGCTCCGAGACCTGCACCGCTCCGGTCACGGCCCTGCGACGAGCCTGGTTCGTCGCGAGCGTCGCCACCGGCTGGACCAAGCGATCGAAGAGCTCGACGAACAGGACCGCTCGGTGTTGTTGATGCGTTTCTTCGAGGGACTGACGATCGATGTCATCGCCGAACGCACGGGATCCAGCCCGTCGTCGGTGCGCCGCGCGCTGGGTCGCGCGACGAAGCACCTCGGCCGTCGGGTCGGACGCGACCGGGACGACAGCGCGTCACCGGAGTCCGCCCGATGATCGACGATCGCGACGAAGCGCTCGGCCGCCTCACCGACGACCTCGCAGCCGCGATCGCGGCCGGCGAGTCGATCGTGCCCGCGGCCTGGGCGAAGCGCTTCGACGTGAGCGAAGCCGACGTGACCGATTGCCTCCTCGCGCTGCAGGAACTCGAACATGGCCTCGGTGAGGAATCCGTCGACGGTCCCGTCGAATTGCCCGCCCCGCGGCTGCCCCCCGACTACGAACTTCTCGGAGAGGTCGGCCGCGGTGGCATGGGTGTCGTCTACCGCGCGCGGCAGCGTTCGCTCGACCGCGAGGTCGCGATCAAGGTGCTGCGCCCCGGCGACCTCGTCTTCGGTGACGCGCTGCGGCGGTTCCGCGCCGAGGCCAAGAACCTCGCGCGCCTGCGCCATCGCCACATCGTCTCGGTGCACGATCTGGGCGAGAACACGGACGGAACGCTGTGGTTCGCGATGGACCTCATCGTCGGCACGACGCTCGCGGACGAAGTCTCGCGTCGCCGCCGGGCCACGCCCGCACGCGCCGTACGCATCATGCGCCAGGTCGCGTCGGCGATCGCGCACGCGCACGCGCTCGGCATCGTGCATCGGGACCTCAAGCCTCAGAACGTGCTGATCGACCACGACGGCGACGCGTTCGTCGTCGACTTCGGTCTCGCGCGCGACGCCGCGGCGGCCGGCACGCGCACGTTGTCAGGCGAGCTGCTCGGTACGCCGGCCTACATGAGCCCGGAGCAGGCACGCGGCGACGTTGCCCGCATCGGCGAGTCGGCCGACGTCTGGGCGCTGGGTGCGCTGCTCTACGAACTGCTGACGGGGCGTTCGCCGTTCGGCGGCAAGCCCCTGCACGAGACGATCCGCGCGATCCTCGACGACGACCCGCCGCGGCCTCGTTCGATCGACGCGCGCGTGCCCGCGGAACTGGAGGCCGTCTGCCTGAAGGCGCTGTCGAAACGACCGGAGGATCGCTACGCGACCGCCCTCGCGTTCACCGAAGACCTCGAACGCTTCGCCGACGGCCGCGGCGTGCTCGTGCGTGCGCCCGGCCGGTGGTCGCGTGCGATGCGCTGGCTGTCGCGCCGGAGGAAGGCGGCGTTCGCGGTCGTCGCCGCTGCCGCGCTGACCGTGGCTGCTATCGCGTCGTGGCTGCCGTCGCTTCGCCGCGACGTCGTCGTCGGCGAAGCCGAACGGCTGCTGTCGGTCGGCCACGCCGCCGCGGCGATCGACTCCTTGACGCCGCTGCTAACTCGACTCGCACCCGACACGGCCGAGCGGGACCGCATCGAACTCCTGCTCGCTCGCGCGCACAACGACGTCGCCGCGCAGAGACTCAGCGTCGGCGAGGATTCGCGGGGCTCGGCATCGGCGGCCGCGGATCTGGCCGGTCGGCGTGTGCTCGAAGGAGGCGTCTTGTTCGTCGAACAGCGCGACCGCTACGCCGACTGGATGTGGGAGCTCTTGCGCGCAGAGACCATGACCGAACCCGGCGTCGTGAAGGTGCCGGTCGCAACCGCCCTGCTGACCCAGCGAGTGGTCGCCGAGCTCCACGCGCCGAGCACGGCGCGATCCGTCAGCGCGGCGTGGCTCATGGCGCGGGCGCGCGTACCGGTCGCTGGCCTCGACGACGGCACCCGCCTGCCTTTGCTTCGCCCGCTCGTGCTCGCCGCGGGGCGTGCGCTCGAGGCGGGCTTCTACGGCGTCGCGGCGACGATTCCGTGTGCCTGGAACGGCGGCGACCTCGACACCTGGTGGAGTCCGGCCGTCGAGAGTCGGTTCGCCGAGCTCGCGGTCGACGAGGCGTTGCCGGCCTCGGCGCGCGCAGTGGCGTTCCGCGCCTTCTGCCAGCTCGTGGCGCTGCCGGCGTTCGCCCTGCCGGAGACCGCCGGCGAGCCGATGCCCGACTTCGACGCGATCGCCGCCGCGGCGCAACGCACCGTGGCCGCGTGGCTGGACGCCGCCGGGCTGCCGACGGCCCAGCGTCTCGCGGCGCGCGTCGACCTGCTCGTCGACGCCCATGCGCACCCCGACGTGTTCCTGCCGGGTTGCGCTCCCGAAGTGGTGTCCTTCGTTCGCGAGCTGACCGGTCTCGAGGCGCCGAGCAATGCCTCTCTCGCGAAGTGGTGGCGGCAGCAGCGAACGGCGCCGTTTGCGGATCTGCTGCGGCGTGCCGCCGGCGTCGCTACGGATGAGGACATCGCCCTCATCGAGCTTCTCGACCGTTCGGCGGCCGCGAACGAACCGCTCTCTATGGTCTGGCGGCAACTCGCGTGGCTGCGGCTTCCCGAGGGCGCGCACGTGCCGCGCTGCACGCCGACCACGAGCGACGGTGGCATGACGTGGCGCAACCGCTGCCTCGAAGCCGCGGGCGTCGACGATCCACGCCGTTTCGTCGTGCACGTGGCGCTCGCACGGTTCGTCGACGGCGCGGCTCTACCGGAGCTGCTGCACGCGACGGCGGTCCCTGCGCGCCTCGGCGAACGCGTCGAAGTGACGTTCGACACCACCGTCGCGACGATCCCCGTGCTGACGAAGCGCCGGCCGTGGGAGGACGAGTGGGACCGTCAGGGCGAATGGCTCGTGCGCTGGGACCTGCGCCCGATCCACTCCACCGTCCCGCTCGGGACCTGCCTCGCCACGCTCGACGCCGATCTCGTCTTCGACCGCCGTGGCGTGCAGCTGCGCGGCAACGGTCTCTTGCGCGCCAACCTGCCGCGCACCGACTACACCGGCCGACCCGACGTCGCCACGCGCGCGCAGCCGGGTACCGCCGCATGCTTCGACGCGCTCGACGTCGTCTGGAACGACGGCGACGACCATCTCCACCTGCAACTGCTCGTCGGCGTGCGGGAGACGGAGGAGGTCGGCACGCTCGGCGTGGACGACTGGCGCGCGGCGGCCGCGCGGCGTTTCGTAGCCGAAGCCGACGCAGCCGACCCTGGCTCCGAACCGCTCGACTGGATCCTGCCCGCGTGGTGGCCGCTGCCCGAGGCCGGGGGCGCCTTGCGCAGGCTTGCGCGGCGGGAGCAACCATCCGCGCTGAGCGAGGCCGCGCTGCGGCTCGCTGGCGTCCCCCGCGGTCCCGGCCTCTGGACGCCGCCGCACTACCGGGTCCGTTCCAGCCTGCATCCCGTGCACGTCGCGATCGCGACCCCGAACCCCATGGTTCGCGACGAAGTGCTGCACGACCTGGCGCAGCTCTTGCCCGCCAACTTCCGCCCAGGCATCGCTGCGACGCTGCTCGACGCGGCGGCGCGGCGAGGCTTCGCCCTGACGCCCGAGCTGGAGGCCACCGCCCACGACGTGCGCGATTCCACGGCCGGCGTGCATGGCCTGCTTCAACGCGGCCGCTTGTGGTCGATTGTGTTCGTCGCGCTGACGGGCCTCCTGCTCTGGCGGACGCGCGATCCCCGGAAGCGACCGCAGGCTCTGTTCATACTGGCCCTCTGCGTCGTCATGTTCGGCCTGGAGACCCGCGTGCAGTGGCACGGCGTCGTGCTGACGCCGACGTTCGTTCTGCTCACGATCGCCACGGCCCTCGTCACCGCCGCCCAGCACACGTGGCCGTGGCCGCGCCGCGTCGCGTTCGCACTGCTGCTCGCGACGATCGCCTGGAACGCGATGTCGTGGTGGCGGCTCGTCGACCCGCCGGAGAGCACGATGGGGTGGATCTTCGTGCTGCTGCTCGTGGCGGGGATGCCGTGGCGCTCACCGCCGGAGCCGCGTCGCCGGGTCATCGCGACGTGACCGCGGCGACGGCGAGGGCGCGCCTGGCGAGCATCGGGCCGTACCCGGGGAGACGACGCGAACTGTTGACCTGCCGGTGCTCGGACATGCCGGCGGCGCACGGCGGTCAGGGGCTGCCGTGGACCTGATGCACGCGTCAGCGGCGTCGCATCGCCGATGCCGCGGGCTCCGGAGCGACCCGACCGTCGCCCGAAGCGGCTAGAATCCCCGACGGGCTCGTCCATGACCGGACTCCGGACGACTGCGCCCGGTGGCGTCCGGATTCCGGTCGCCCGCTGTCGTCGAAGCCGGCACCGTCGGGCGCTGCGGCCGCGCGGTACGCGCGTTGTCGCCGTCGCATCCGCGAGGGCCGGAGCGATGTCCCGGGCCGGCCCGATCGCAGCCGACCCGCCGCGCCACGCGCGGCAATGCACCGAGGAGACGATTCCATGCAGTTCCTCCCTTCCCGTCCCTTCCCCGCTTTCCTGGCGCCGTTGCCGCTGCTGCTCGCGGCGACGGGATCCGTTGACCAGCTGCGCTGCCAGACGATGGTCGACCCCGCGCTCGGGGTGGCGACCGTGGTCGACGGCCTCGTCGCGCCGATCGCGATGGCGTTCCTCGGCCCCGACGACTTTCTCGTCACCGAGAAGGCATCGGGGCAGGTCAAGCGCGTCACCAACGGCTCGGTCACCGGAGTCGTGCTCGACCTCGCCGTCAACTCCGCGAGCGAACGCGGCCTGCTCGGCATCGCCCTGCACCCGGACTTTCCGGCGACGCCGTGGGTCTACCTGTTCCACACGGAGAGCACGACCGGCGCCGACACGGGGCTGGTCGGCGAGACGACGCTGCTCGGCAACCGCGTCGATCGCTTCGCCTGGAACGGCAGCACGCTGGCGTTCGATCGAAACGTCATCCGCATGCGTGCGTTCCAGAACGACCTCAACGGCGTCACGAACCCGCAGAACCCGTTCCAAAACCCGGCGCCCGTCCTGCGCGGCAACCACGACGGCGGCGTCGTGCGCTTCGGCCCGGACGGCAAGCTCTACGTGATTCTCGGCGACGTCGGTCGCCGCGGCTTCACGCAGAACAACCTCGAGGGCCCGTTCCCCGACGACGACTTCGGCGGCCCGCTCCCCGACGACGCGCACACGACCGGCGTCATCTACCGGTTGAACGACGACGGCTCGGTCCCGACCGACAATCCGTTCTACACGCTCGGCGCGCTCGTCGGCGCGCAGATCGGTCCGATCGTCGGCACCGAGATCGGCACGAACATCCAGCGCATCTTCGCCTACGGCATCCGCAACAGCTTCGGCATGACCTTCGATCCGGTCAGCGGCCGGCTGTGGACGACGGAGAACGGCGGCCGCGCGTTCGACGAGATCAACCTCGTCGATCCCGGCTTCAACGGCGGCTGGATCCAGGTCATGGGGCCGCGGCACCGCGTCGCCGAATACAAGGAGATCGAACTCGACGCCGGAATCGGCCCGAACGGGCCGCGCGGCTTGCAGCAGCTGCGCTGGCCCGCCGACAACATCTCCGACCATCACAGTGACGCGAGGCAGCGCATGCTGCACATCCCCGGCTCGCACTACCGTGACCCCGAGTTCAGCTGGAAGCACGTGACGCCGCCGGCGGCGCTCGCGTTCATCGACGGCGACGGACTCGGCGCCGAATACGACGGCGACCTGATCGTGGGCTCGGCGGTGTTCCGCCCGTTGGCGGCGCCGCCGAGCGTCATGGCGAACCCCGGCAACCTCTACCGCTTCCGGCTGAACGGCGGCCGCAACAAGTTCAAGTTCCGGGATCATGCGCTGCGCGACAAGGTCGCCGACAACCTCGGCCGCGACGACTGGGTCACCGAGCAGGCGGAGATCCTGTTCGGCACCGACTTCGGCATCGTCACCGACATGCACACCGGACCGGACGGGGCGCTCTACGTCGTCAGCCCGTCGGCTGGTTCGGTGCGCAGGATCTTCCGGCTGTAGGTCGGTCGTCGCGGAGGCGGAGTACCCGGCACGCGCGCCGGGCTCCGCTGCCGGTCGCAGTTGCCGACTTCACGCGTCGGCCGACGTCGCAGCCGTCACGGCCACCGACCGTCCGAGGTCGGAGGCCGGTCGTCCCCGCGCATCGCGGCGCAGGGAGGCGTTGCCCGCGCGCGCGCCGTCCC
>CALKYL010000103.1 GCA_938003515.1 uncultured bacterium | reverse complement strand
TGCAGCAGGGCGAGCTCGACGCGATGCTCGACGAACGCGACGACGACGGCGGCGGCGACGAGCCGTCCACCTGACCCGGACGCGCGCGCGACCCGGCTCAGTGCGCGGCCAGGAGCCTCGCGAACGCCGCCTCGGCCTCGGCCCGGTCACCGAGCAGCGCCTCGCAGTCGGCGCGCCGGCGCAGGAGCCGCAAGCGGGTGACCTCGTTGCAGGGCTCCTCGGCGGGCCACGCCTCGAGCGCGGCACGGGCGGCGCTCCGGTAGCCCGCCGCGGCGGCGGCGTCGGTCGCGCCGCGGCCGAGCACCACGGCGTCGACCAACGCGAGCAGGTACTCGGCGCGGCCGGCCGCGCTCGGGTCGTCGTGCTGCAGCAGCGCGAGATCGGCGACGACGCCTTCGAGCCGCTCCACCCCGTCCGGGACCCCGTCGCGAGCCGCCGAAGCCGCCCGGGCCCGCCAGAGCATCAGCACGTCGAGGCGGGCGGCGTCGTCCTCGCGCAGCGTGCGCCGGAGGTCGTCGGGCAGCGCCGTGAAGCGACGTTCGACCGCCGCCCAGGCCGCATCGGCGTCCGCGCCGTCTCGCAGCCCGCACACCTGCGCCCAACGCACACCCCAGCGAACGACCTCGGCCGCGCGACGCGCGTTCCCGGGAGTCAGCGCGAGCGTCTCGACGGCCTGCTCGAACGCCTGCCCCAAGAGCGGCGTGCCCGCGTCGATCTCGCCGTGTTCGACGCGGAACGCGCCCTCGTTGAAGAGCAGCAGGCCGCGCAGCTGGCAGCTGCTCAGATCGTCGGGCCGAAGGCGCAGCACCTGGTCGGTGCGGGCGCGCGCGCGAGCGAAGGTCGCCGGCGCCCGCGGGTCGTCGTCGAGCGCGTAGCCGATCGCGAGGTTCATGGCCGTGCGCGCCCCGAGCATGCACCAGCGCCAGTCGTCGCCGTGTGCGGCCAGCAGGTGGTCGACGTGCGCGAGTCCGTCGAGCCAGCACCGCTCCGCGCGCGCACGATCCCGCCGCAACCTGTTGCCGAGGTTGAACAGCAGCGCGGCGAGCCGCTCCCGGTAGGACGCGTTCTCCGGGCTCTCGCCGACCAGCACGTCGAGCAGCGAACGCGCGCGCTCCAGCTCGGCGACCGCGTCGTCCCGCCGACCGTCGGCGGCGAGCACGCTCGCCCGGGCCGTGAGCGCGCCGGCCAGCCGGCTCCGGTAGTTCGATACGCTCGGGAACGCGGCCGCCAGTTCGCCGAGCAACGCGATCTCTTCGGCGAGCAGCGCGCGCCGGCCGGCCTCGTCGCCGAGTTGGCGCGCGAGCACACGCCAGGAATCGAGGCACATAGCCAGCCGGGACTTCACGTGCCGGTCGTCGGGTTCGGCGGCGAACAGGTCCCGGAGCACGTCGGCCGCGAGCGCGAATTCGCGGCTCGCCTCCTCCTTGCGGTTGGCTTCTCGAAGCAGCCGCGCGCGCTGCGTCAGCAGGTTGCCGTATTCGAGCGCCGTCGACCGCTGCGCGTGCTCCTGATGCAGCGCGATCGCCGCGCCGGCCGCGGCGAGCGCGCCGTCGACGTCGTTGGCGCGCTCGCGCATCACGCACAGCCGGGTCAGCGCGACCATGGCCTGCCCGCGCGCCGGCTCCGTCCCTGCACCGCGCAGCTCGACGGTCGCGCGCTCGAACGCCGCCATCGCGCCCGGGACGTCGCCGCGCACGCGCTTCCGCTCGCCGTCGAACAGATGGTGGCGGCCCCGAAGCTCCCGCACCTTGGGATCGTCGCGCAGCGTCGCGAGCACCGACCCGGCCTCGGCGTGCAGCCGGCCCGCGTCGTCCTCGTGGCCCAGCGCCTGCTCGAGGGTCGCGGCGAGCAGCAGCGACTCGACATGGTCGACCGCCAGGCCGGGGTCCCCGGCGCTGATCCCGCGGAACTCGCGCAGGAACGCGACCGCCCGCTCCTGCATGTCGCGGCGCAGCCCTTCGAGGCCGGGCACGTCGTCCAGCTCGTCGTTCTGCACGCGCACCAGCTCGGCGACGACCGCGCGCGCCGACGCGAGCGTATGGACCGCGCGCGCCTCGGCTTCGCGTGCGTCCGCGGCGACGAACAGCACGACGACGAGGCTCACGGCCAGCGCGCTGAGCAGCGCCGCGGCGAGCGGGTTGCGCCGCGACCAGAGCGCGACGCGGCGCGCCGGGCCCGGCGGGCGGGTCAGGATCGGCTCGCTGCGCCGCACGCGGCGCAGCTCGAGCGCGAAGTCGAGCGCGGTCGCGTAGCGGCGCTCCGGTTCGCGCGCCATCGCGGTCGCGAGCACGAGCGCGAGGTCGCGTGAGACGCCCGGCGCGAGCTTGCGCAGGTCGCGCAGCTCGCCGCGCAGGATCGCCGCAAAAAGCTCTTCGCGCGTGCGCCCGGCGAACGGGCGTTCGAGCGCGATCGCCTCCCACAGCGTGGCGGCGAGCGAGTAGACGTCGACCGTTCGGTCGACGCGCGCGCGACCGTCGATCTGCTCGGGCGCCATGTACGCCGGCGTGCCGAGCGCCTCCCCCGTCGCCGTCAGCGTCTGTTCGCCGCCGTCCTCGCGCACCAACCCGAAGTCGAGCAGCACCGGCAGTCCCTCGGGCGTGATCATCACGTTGCCCGGTTTGACGTCGCGGTGCACGAAGCCCGCCTCGTGCGCGACGTGCAGCGAACGGGCCAGCGCCTCGCCGATCGCGAGCACCGGCGCGTGGCGCAGCTGCGCGGTGGTCGCCGTCGCCGTCGAGGACTGCGAGTCGTCGCCGCGCCGCGGCTCCGCAGCGGGCAGCGCCAGCGCGCCGTCCCGGCGCGCGTCGGCAAGGTATGCGGCGAGCGTGCGGCCCGCGACGTAGCGCATCGCGAGCCACGGCACGCCGTCGCACTCGCCGGCGTCGAAGACCGGACACAGGCCTGGGTCGTCGAGCCGGAACGCGGCCGCGGCCTCCCGCCGCAGCCGTTCGCGCGCGCGGTCGGTCAGTGGGCCGCGGTCGCGCAGCAGCTTGAGCGCGACCAGGCGGTCCTGGCCCGCGCGGCGCTGCCGAGCGAGGTAGACGACACCCATGCCTCCCCGACCGAGCTCGCGCATCAGCTCGAACTCGCCGAAGCGGCGTCCCGCCTGCGGCGGCTCCTCGGGCAGCACCCGCAGCAGCCGTCGGTAGCGGGCGAAGCGCTCGCGCAGCCTCGCCGCGAGGTCCGGATGCCGGGCGCACAGCGCCGACAGCGCGTCGTCCTGCTCGTCGGCGGGCAGGTCGACGACCTCCGACAAGAGCCGCTCGACGGGATCGGCGGCGTCGCGGTTCCGATCGGCAGCGGTCATGGCGATGCGGGACCGCGCCACCGTAGCACGTCGAGCGCCGGCTGCGGGCCTCGGAGGCGGAGCCGGGTCCCGAGGCCGCCCCCCCTCTCGCCCCGGGCACACGGGAAATCGTGTTCGCTGCGGCCGGCTCGCGTCGCTCCGACGGACGCCCGGCACGACCGCGCCGGCGCAAGGAGTTCCGATGATGCACGCAGCCGCTCGCTCTCCCCGTCTCGCCCCATGCCTCGCCGCGGCCGGCCTCGCGCTCGCCTGCACCGCGATCCCGGCGCGCGCGCAGAACCTCGTGCGCGACATCGTGGCGCCGTCGTCCGGCGCGCCCAACGGCAGCCCGCAGGACATCGTCGACCTCAACGGCGTCGCGATCTTCGTCGCGACGACCGGCCACGGCCGCGAGCCGTGGCGCTCGGACGGCACCTCCGTCGGCACCTACCCGCTCAAGGACATCAACCCCGGTCCGGCATCGAGCAACCCGGGCGACCTGACCGTGGCCGGCAACGTCGTGTTCTTCAAGGCGACCGTGCCCGGCCTCGGCACCGAACTGTGGCGCACCGACGGCACCGCGGCCGGAACGTTCCTGCTGCGCGACGGCCTCGTCGGCAACGGCTCTGGCGCGCCGGCGACGATCACCGCGTTCGGACCGCACGTCTACTTCGCCGCCAACGACGGCGCCAACGGGCTCGAGCTGTGGCGCTCCGACGGCACGGTCGCCGGCACGGCGATGTTCGTCGACGTCACACCGGGAGCTGCTGGCAGCTTCCTCGCCAACTTCACGGTCGCGGCCGGCCGGCTGTTCTTCACCGCCATCACCCCCGGGCTCGGCCGGGAGCTGTGGAGCACCGACGGCACGGTCGCGGGCACGGCGCTCGTCGCCGAGATCCATCCCGGCCCGACAGGCACCTCGTTCGGCCTCATGGCGGGCGCGACGAACGGCCTGTTCTTCGTCGCCAGCACGGCGGCGACGGGCGCCGAGCTGCACTTCAGCGACGGCACCGCGGCCGGCACGCTGCTCTTGCGCGACATCCGGCCCGGCAGCTCGCCGTCGTTCATCAGCGAACTCCGGCCGTTCGGCGCCGGCGCGCTGCTGCGCGCCGACGACGGCCAGGGCGGCGGCGGCGAGCCGTGGTACAGCGACGGCACGCCGGCCGGCACCGTCCCCCTCGGCGACCTGCAGCCGGGGCCGACGTCGTCCTCGCCGACCGGTTTCACGTCCGTCTCGCCGTCGCTCGCGGTCTTCTCCGCGCTCGGCGCCAGCGTCGGCAACGAGCTGTGGGTCACCGACGGCACCGCGGCCGGCACGTTCCCGATCGACGTCAACCCCGGCACGAACGGGTCGGTGCCGCAGTCCTTCGCGGCCGGCGGCGGCGGCGTCTTCTTCGTCGCCACCGAGACGGCCACGGGCCGCGAGCTGTGGTTCACGGATGGCTCCGCGGCGGGCACGGCGCTCGTCGCCGACATCCGGCCCGGCAACCAGAGCTCGAACCCGAGCGAGCTCGCGTGGGTCGGCGCGCGCCTCATGTTCGCGGCCAACAACGGCACCGGCGCCGGCAACGAGCTGCACCGCAGCGACGGCACGGCGGCGGGAACGAGCCTGGTCGCGGACGTCTACCTGCCGCAGGGCGACAGCAACCCCGAAGGCTTCCTGCCGACGCCGAACGGGATCGTGTTCGGCGCAGGCTCCTCGACCACGCGCGAGCTGTGGTCGAGCGACGGCACCGTCGCCGGCACGATCGAGCTCGACTTCGACCCGTTCGCCAGCAACCCGGGCGAGCTGACGCTGGTCGGCTCGACGGTGTTCGCGGCCGGCAACCTGCAGACCGTCGGGCGCGAGCTGATCGCGACCGACGGCACGCTGGCCGGCACCGGCCTCGCGCTCGATCTGCGCGCCGGCGGCAACAGCAGCAGCCCGGCGGCGCTCGCGTCGGCGTTCGGCCAGCTGTGGTTCCGCGCGTCCGCGGACCCGAGCGAGAGCTCCGAGCCGTTCGTCTCGGACGGCACGGCGGCCGGAACCGTCTCGCTCGGCGACCTGCGACCCGGCAACAGCGGCAGCAACGCAGGCCCGTTCGTGCCGGTCGGCGGCGTCGTCGTCTTCCCGGCGAACGACGGCACGCACGGCACCGAGCTGTGGGTCAGCGACGGCACCGCCGCCGGCACGGCGCTGCTGCTCGACATCAACCCGGGTGCGCAGACCGCGCAGCCGCTGCACCTCGTGTCGTTCGGCAGCGTCGCCTACTTCGTCGCGACCCAGTCCGGCGGCGCGGGTCGCGAGCTGTGGCGCACCGACGGAACGACCGCCGGCACGACGCTGGTCGCCGACCTGCAGCCCGGCTTCGGCTCGTCGAATCCCGAACAGATCGTGCAGCTCGCGAACGGCACCGTGCTGTTCGTCGCGGGGGTCTCGGTGCTCGGGCAGCGCCTGCATCGAACCGACGGCACCGCCGCCGGCACCGCCGCGCTCGGCCAGATCGGCG
The DNA here is from genome assembly GCA_938003515.1 of uncultured bacterium. The sequence goes on along the minus strand of CALKYL010000103.1, from coordinate 1,115 downwards.
CCACGACGAACCCGCAGATCGAGGACCTCGTCGCGGTCGGCAGCGTCGCGTTCTTCACCGCCAACGACATGGTGCACGGCCGCGAGCTGTGGATGACCGACGGCGTCACGGTGTCGATGGTGGCGGACGTCTATCCGGGCGCGCCGAGCGGCGTGATCGAGGGAACGCTCGCGGCCCGCGCCGGCCAGAACCAGGTCGTGTTCGCCGGCGCGGACGGCAACGACGGACTGCAGATCTGGCTCAGCGACGGCACCGCGGCCGGCACGACGCAGGTCGGCAAGGTCGGCCCGTGGGCCGGCGTCGGCGCGGTCGAGCTCGCCGACTTCACCGAGGTCGGCGCCGACGTCTGGTTCGTCTGCGACGAGGGCATCACCGGCCGCGAGCCGTGGGTGATCTCGCTCAGCGGGCCGGTCGCCGCGACCAGCACCTACGGCGCGGGCTGCCCGGGCACCGGCGGACTGACGCCGCAGATCGGCGCTGTCGGCCTGCCGACGATCGGCAACCAGACCTTCGCGGTCTCCGTCGCGAACGGCGTGCCCGCGTCGGTCGCCATCGCGACGGCGGGGTTCGCGCCGACCAGCCTGCCGATCGCCGGCTGCACCGTGCTCGTCGCGCCGCCGTGGTATCCCTTGCCGACCGTGTTCCTCGACGGCGCGGGCGCCGGCTCGGCGCTGCTGCCGATCCCCGCGACCCCGTCGCTCGCCGGCACCCTGCTCTACGCGCAGTACCTGGTCGTCGACGCCAACGGCCCGTTCCTCGGCTTCTCGACGCTGAGCGACGGTCTCTCGATGCAGATCGGCAGCTAGGAGGAGTCGGGCGGCGCCCGGCTCCCCGGCGAGCGGCGGCGCGGGAACGGGCGGGCCGCTCGCCGGGGCCCGCGCCGCGCCCGGGGAGCGCGGCCCGGTCAGACGTCGACGACGCACGGCGCGCTGATCTCGATGCCGCTGCCGCCGAACGCGATGCTCTGGAACAACACCTTGCCCGTGAAGCCCGAGGGGATCGCCGGCATCGGGAAGCTGCCGAACCCGCCCGGCGCCGGCGTCGGCCACCAGAACGTGAACGTCGGCCAGAAGTAGTAGTCCGGGAAGCACAGCAGCGAGAACGGGAACGCGGGC
>CALKYL010000102.1 GCA_938003515.1 uncultured bacterium | reverse complement strand
CGCCCCCGCCGTCGAGCGCCCACGCGAGGGTCGCGCCCATGCCCCAGACGTCGAACGCCGCGTCCGGCGCCGCGCCCGCCGCGGCCTCCGGCGGCGCGAACGCGGTCGTGCCGCCGGTGAACGCGCGGTCTGCCGGTGCGCCGATCGCGCGCGCGTGTTCGAAGTCGAGCAGCAGCGTCTCGGCTGCGGCGACCAGGAGGTTCTGCGGTTTGACGTCGCCGTGGCACATGCCCCGCGGCAGGGCCTCGTCGCGGAGGCCGTGCAGCCGGGCGAGCGCGTGCGCGACCGGCGCCAGCAGCGCCGCGACGTCCGCCGCCGGCAGGGCGCCGCGCGCAGCGACGTACTGTTCGAGGTTCTCGCCTGGCACGTGCCGCATCGCGACCGCCGGCCGGTGGCTGTCGGCGTCCGTGCGCGCCTCGAAGTACTCGACGACCCCGGGACCGGCGGCGAGACGCCCCATGCGGCATTCCCGCTCGGCGTGCGCGAGCGATCCCTATATATAGATCTTCTCTACGACATCGGGTCGTCCCTTCCTGCCGCGGCGCAGCCACACGGTGCGCGCGGGCGAACCGTGCAGCCATTCCGAACGGGAACTGGCGGCGGAGGAGGCGGACATGGGTGCAGGGGCCGGCGCCGTCGGCGCCGTCGTCGTCCGAAGGGCTGCAGGGGGTGGTGCTGGACGACGGAGCAAGCCTAGCAGAAACTGCGCCGTCACGACGCGGCGCGCGGCGCGTGCACCGCGCCCCGCGCGACGCGCCGCTCGGCCGCTCCCCAAGGTCCCGATGCCCGTTTGCCTCGAAATCACCGACCGTTCCGGCGCCCGCGAGGAGGAGATCGCGGCGGCGCGATTCTGGCTCGGCGGGCTGCGCTCGGGCTGCGAGATCGAGGTCGACCTGCCCGGCGTCTCGGGCCGCGCGCTCGAGGTGCAGTGCGACGAGCGCGGCCGCCTGCGCGTGCGCGCCGAGCCCGGTCTGCCCTTCCCGATCCGCTGCGCGACCGGCAGCGTCGGCGCGCGCTTCGAGTCGTTCCTCGACGGCGACGTGCTCAACCTCGGCCCGGCGCTGGTCAAGCTGCGCTTCCGGGCCGAGGCGTCGCAGGACGCGGCCGAGCCGCTCGATCCGGCGGCGCTGACCGCCGGCCCGGGCTCGCCGGTCGGCGCGTGGTACCGCACGTTCATGGAGATGGCGGATCACCTCGAGGGGCTCAAGAGCGCCCACCAGATGGTGTCCGCCGCGATGGCGGCGATCCTCCGGGCGACCGGCGCGGACCGCGTGCACGTCGAACTCGACGTCGACGAGGCCGCCGGCGCCTTCTACCTCAGCCGCCCCGAGGACCCGCAGCCGTTCCGCGTCAGCCGCAGCCTGATCGAGCAGGTGCGCTCGGTCGGTCAGGTCGTGCACGTGCCGGTCGCCGCGTCCGACCCGGTCGCCCGCACCTTCCACAGCGTGCGCAGCGAAGGCATCTCGTCGGCCGTGGCGCTGCCGATCAAGGCGCTCGGCAAGACGCTCGGCGTCGTCTACGCCGACTGCACGCGCGACGGCGCCGTGCTGTCCGCCGAGGACCTGCAGCGCGTCGCGTTCTGCGCGCGCATGCTCGCGACCTCGCTCGGCAACCGGGTGCTCGTGCACAGCCTGCTCGACCGCGACCACCAGGACGTCGAGCACTGGGCGCTCGCGACCGAGAGCCCGGCCTGCGCCGAGTTCGTGCAGCGCGTCAAGCTCTACGCGCAGGCCGACTACACCGTGCTGCTGCGCGGCGAGACCGGCACCGGCAAGGAGGTCGTGGCGCGCGCGCTGCACGAGCTCTCGCGCCGCCACAAGGGGCCGTTCGTGCCGGTCAACTGCGCCGCGATCCCCGATCAGCTGATGGAGAGCATGCTGTTCGGGCACGAGAAGGGCGCGTTCACCGGCGCGATGCAGGCGCGGCGCGGACACTTCGAAGAGGCGCACGGCGGCACGATCCTGCTCGACGAGATCGGCGACATGGCGCTCGAGCTGCAGGCCAAGATCCTGCGCGTGCTGCAGGATCGCGTCGTGGTCCCGATCGGCAGCCGCCGCCAGGTCCGCGTCGACGTGCGCATCGTGGCGGCGACGCACCAGGACCTCGAGCGCATGGTGCAGCAAGGGCGCTTCCGCCAGGACCTCTACTACCGGCTCCGGGAGCTGGAGGTCGTGCTGCCGCCGCTGCGCGATCGGCCGGAGGACGTGCCCGCCCTCGCCGCGCGCTTCCTCGCCGAGGCAGCCGAGGAGCTGGGCTACGCCGAGGTGCCCGAGCTGCAGCCGGACGCGCTGCGGCGGCTGCAGCGCCAGCCGTGGCCGGGCAACATCCGTGAACTGCGTCACGTCGTGAAGGGCGCGGCGCTGCGCGCCGGCGGCGAGGCGGTGCGCGAGATCGACCTGGACCTCGATCGGCGCGCGCCGGCGGCGCCCGAACTCGACGGCGTCGCCGCGCCCGACGCGGACGACGCTGCGACGTGGAAGGAGCGCCTCGAGGCGCAGGAGAAGGCCGTCCTGCAGCGCACGTTCGCCGAGGCCAACGGCAACCTGACGCGCGCCGCGGAGCTGTTCGGCGTGCCGCGCACGACGTATCGCGAGAAGCTCGTGCGCCACGGCCTGCTCGAGGCCTGATCCGGCGGCTTCCGGACGGCGTGCTGGCGTTCGGCGCGCGACGGCCTATGCGGCTCCGTTCCGCCGGTTTTTCGCGACTCCGCCGGCGCTCCCGCTACCGTCCTCGCCTTGTCCTCCCGCTCCACATCCCGGCCGGCCAACCTGACCGCGGTCGGCGACGTGCACCGGTGCTGGCGCAGCGCCGACTCCGTCTACCTCGAGCGCACGCGGCCGGACCTCACCCTGTTCGTCGGCGACCTCGGGGACGAGGACACGGAGATGGTCGCGCGCGTCGCCGAGCTGCCGGTGCCGAAGGCGGTCATCCTCGGCAACCACGACGCCTGGCAGAGCTTCGGTCGGCGCGAGGTCACGCAGCGCCTGCGCGAGAGCCTGGACATGCTGGGCGACGACCATCTGGCATACACCGTGCGGGAGGTGCCGGAGGCGGGCGTCTCGGTGATCGGGGCGCGGCCGTTCTCGTGGGGCGGCCAGAGCCTGCGCAGCCCGGAGCTCTACGACGAGATCTACGGCGTGCGCACGATGCGGCAGTCGGCGGCGGCGATCGTCGACGCGGCGCGCAACGCGCAGCACCGCGACCTCGTCGTGCTCGCCCACAACGGCCCGATCGGGCTCGGCAGCGCCCCGGACGACATCTACGGCAAGGACTTCGGCAAGCCGGGCGGCGACTGGGGCGACTACGACCTCGCGCTCGCGCTGCAGCGCATCCGCCGCTTCGGCCTGCGCGTGCGCGCCGTGATCGCAGGCCACATGCACCACCGGCTGGTGCACCCGCGCGGCGCCGAACGAAAGCGGTTCGTGCGCCGCGGGGAGACGTTGTTCCTCAACACGGCGCGCGTGCCGCGCGTCGTGCCGGACGAGAGCGGCAGCGAACTCGGCTACTTCGTGCGCACGTGGTGGCAGGCGGGCGAGTGCACGGCGGTCGAGGAGGTGTGGGTCGACGTGCACGGAGACGAGCGCGCGGCCCACCCGGTGCAGGCCGAGGTCGTCGACCTCGAGCTGCCGGCTGTCGACGAGGACGACGGCGCCTCCGGCCCCGGCGGCTGACGGCGCGCGACGGGCGGGCCG
>CALKYL010000101.1 GCA_938003515.1 uncultured bacterium | reverse complement strand
TTCGAGCTGCTCGCCGTCGACGAGATCCAGGAGGTGACCGGCTCGCCGGTCGAGGTCGTGCTCGCGACCCCGGCCGCGATCGAAGCCGCGCTCGAACGCATCCAGAAGGGCTCGTCCGGCATCGAGGGCCTGATCCAGCGCCTGTCGAAGTCCGAGCTCGACAGCGCCGAAGTGGACGCCGACCGCCTGCGCACGATGGTCGGGGACGACGCGGTCATCCGCCTCGTCGACCACCTGATCGACGAGGCGATGCGCGCGCGCGCGAGCGACGTGCACGTCGAGCCGCAGCGCGACGGCCTCCGGGTGCGCATCCGCGTCGACGGCGACCTCGACACGCTCTACCTGCTGCCCGGCGGCCTGCACCGCGCCGTCGTCGCGCGCATCAAGGTCGCGTCCGGCATGGACATCGGCGAGAGCCGCAAGCCCCAGGACGGCCGCATCGCGGTCTCCGACACCGTCGAGCTGCGCGTGTCGGTGCTGCCGAGCGTGCTCGGCGAGAAGGCCGTGATGCGCGTGCTCGACCGCTCGGGCGTGCGCAGGGACCCCGCCGAGATCGGCATGTCGGGGCACAACCTCGCGCTGTTCCGCCGCGGCTTCTCGGCACCGAACGGCATCGTGCTGCTGACCGGCCCCACCGGTTCCGGCAAGACGACGACGCTCTACACCGCGATGGCCGAGCGCAACCGGCCCGACAGCAACCTCGTCACCGTCGAGGACCCGGTCGAGTACGAACTCGCCGGCACCACCCAGGTGCAGGTCGACGTCAAGGCGGACCGCACGTTCGCGAACGCGCTGCGCGCGATCCTGCGCCAGGACCCGGACGTCGTCATGGTCGGCGAGATCCGCGACGCCGAGACCGCGGCGATCGCCGTGCAGGCGGCGCTGACCGGGCATCTCGTGCTGAGCACGCTGCACACCAACGACGCGCTGTCGACGGTGCACCGCCTGTGCGACATGGGCGTGGCCCCCTACCTGCTCGGCCCGGCGCTGCGCTGCGTCGTCGGCCAGCGGCTGGTGCCGCGCGTGTGCCCGGAGTGCGCGACCGCGACCTGCCCGACGCCGGAGCTGCTCGCCGAGTTCGGGCTCGAGCCCGACGAAGCAGGCGACGGTTTCCGCACGGGCACCGGCTGCCAGGCGTGCCGCCACCGCGGCAAGAGCGGCCGCCTCGCGATCCACGAGGTGCTGCACGTCACGCCGGGGCTGGCTTCCGCGATCTCGCGCGAGGCTCCGGACGCCGAGCTGCAGGCGCTCGCCACCGAGGCGGGTTACGTGCGCATGATGCAGGACGGGCTCGCGAAGGCGCAGCAGGGGCTGGTCACGCTCGAGGACGTGCTCGCCGTCGCGCGCGCCGAGTGAGCGCCCGGCGGCGACGCGCCGTCACTTCACGACGAAGTTGACGAGCTTGTTCGGCACGACGATCTCCTTCACGACCGTCTTGCCGTCGAGCCACTTCGCCGCCGCCTCGCGCGCGGCCGCGAGCGTCGCGTCCTTCGCCGCGTCGGTCGGCACGGTGACGCGCGCGCGCACCTTGCCCAGCACCTGCACCGCGATCTCGACCTCGTCGTCGACCAGCATCGCCGGATCGACGGCCGGCCACGGCGCCAGCGCGAGCAGCCCCTCGCCCGACAGCCGCTGCCACAGCTCCTCGGCGAGGTGCGGCGCGAACGGCTGCAGCAGCTGGGCGAAGCGCAGCAGCTGGTCGCGGCTCAGCCGGTCGACCGCCTTGGTCGCCTCGTTGACGAAGATCATCATCGCGGCGATCGCGGTGTTGAACGCCAGCCGCTCGATGTCGCCCTCGACCTTGGCGATCGTCTTGTGCAGCGCCTTCTCGAGCGCCGGATCCCCGTCGCGGTCGGCGCGCAGCCACTCGTGCTGCGGGCCCTTCTCGGCGAACTCGGGCACGACCAGCCGCCACGCGCGCTGCAGGAAGCGGTAGACGCCCGGCACGTCCTTCGGGTTCCAGGGCTTGGCGTCGGCCAGCGGGCCCATGTACATCTCGTACAGCCGCAGCGTGTCGGCGCCGTACTCGCCGACCACGTCGTCGGGGTTGACGACGTTGCCGTAGCGCTTGGACATCTTGGTGACGATCGGCGTCAGCGTCTCGCCCGTCGCCTTGTGCACGACGTCGTCGGCGCGCTCCTCGGTCTCGGCGACCGGCACGATCCCGCCGCGCGCGTCCTGGTACGCGAACGCCTGGATCATGCCCTGGTTGTAGAGCTTCTGGAACGGCTCCTCGACCCGGACGGCGCCCTGGTCGCGCAGCACCTTGGTCCAGAAGCGCGAATACAGGAGGTGTCCGACCGCGTGCTCGGTGCCGCCGACGTAGAGGTCGACCGGCAGCCAGTAGTCGCTCGCCGCCCGACTGCAGAACTCGCGCTCGTTGTGCGGATCGCAGAAGCGCAGGAAGTACCAGCTCGAGCCCGCCGCGCCCGGCATCGTGTTGATCTCGCGCTCGGCCGGCCGACCCTTCGCGTCCTTCGTCTCGACCCAGTCGCGCGCGCGGATCAGCGGCGACTCCGGCACGCCGCCGGGACGGAAGTCCTCCATCTCCGGCAGCTCGACCGGCAGGTCCTCGTCGGCGACCAGCTCGACGCCGTCCTTCGTGTGCAGCACCGGGAACGGCTCGCCCCAGTAGCGCTGCCGGCTGAACAGCCAGTCGCGCATCTTGTAGGTCGTGCGCGCGGCCCCGCGGCCCCGCGCGACCAGCCAGTCGATCACCACGCGCACGGCGTCGGCCTGCGACAGCCCGGCGAGCGCCACCTCGCCGTCGGCGGTGCGGCAGTGCGCGGCGTAGGGCACCTCGTCGGTGCAACAGCGGCGGCCGGCCGCGACCTCGGCGTCGGCCTCGGCGTCGCCGGTGCGCGGCGCGAAGATGCCCGGGATCTCGAGGCCGAACCGGGTCGCGAACTCGAAGTCGCGCTCGTCCCCGGCCGGCACCGCCATGATCGCACCGGTGCCGTAGGAGACGATCACGTAGTCGGCGATCCACACCGGGATCCGGCCCTTCGGGTCGTCCTCGGCGAACAGCGGGTTGTGCGCATAGGCGCCGGTGAAGACGCCGGTCTTGTCCTTCTGCAGCTCCGTGCGCTCGAGCTCGCTCTTCTGCGCAGCCGCCTTGACGTAGGCGTCGACGTCGGCGCGCCGCTCGGCGGTGGTGATCCCGGCGACCAGCGGGTGCTCGGGCGACAGCACCATGAACGACGCGCCGAACAGCGTGTCGGGCCGGGTCGTGAACACGCGGATCCTCGTGCCTTCGTGGCCGGCGACGTCGAACTCGATCTCGGCGCCCTCGCTCCTGCCGATCCACTCGCGCTGCATCGTCTTCAGCGACTCGGACCAGTCGAGCCCGTCGAGCCCGGACAGCAGGCGCTCGGCGTAGTCGGTGATCTTCAGCATCCACTGCCGCAGCGGCCGGCGTTCGCACGGGTGGTCGCCGCGCTCGCTGCGCCCGTCGATGACCTCGTCGTTCGACAGGACGGTGCCGAGCGCCTCGCACCACCACACCGGCGCGTCGGACTCGTAGGCGAGGCCGCGCGCGTGCAGCTGCTTGAAGATCCACTGCGTCCAGCGGAAGTAGGCCGGGTCGCTGGTCGCGAACTCGCGGCTCCAGTCGTAGCTGAAGCCGAGCCGCTGCAGCTGGCCGCGGAACGTCTCGATGTTCTGCGCGGTCGTCGTCGCCGGGTGCGTGTTGGTCTGGATCGCGTACTGCTCCGCCGGCAGGCCGAACGCGTCCCAGCCCATCGGGTGCAGCACGTTGAAGCCCTTGGCCCGCTTGTAGCGCGACACGATGTCGGTCGCGGTGTAGCCCTCGGGGTGGCCGACGTGCAGGCCGGCCGCCGACGGATACGGGAACATGTCGAGCGCGTAGAACTTCGGCTGTTCGGGGTCGAAGCCCGGCTCGCCCGGGTTCTTCGCGCGGAACACGTCGCGCTCCCGCCAGAATCGCTGCCACTTCGGCTCGATCGCGGCGGGATCGTAGGTCTGCTTCTGCTCGGCCATGGCGGTCTCGGAGGGCCGAGCAGTATGCCGGTGGCCTGCGGGCGCGGCCACGTTTTGCGGGGAAAGGGCTTGCCCTCGCGTCGGCGCGCGCCGCGCGCGAGACTTGCCCCTCATGCGCTTCCCGAACGACACCGCCTTCCACCTGCGCATGGCGGCCCTGGTCGTCGCCTCGCTGTTCCTCGAACACCTGGCGGACACGCGACTGCCGAACTGGTCGTCGCCCCGGATCGGCGTCGTGACGTTCGTGCTCGGCCTCGCGTGGGTCGCGCTCTACGCGATGCACCACGGCCAGGCGATGAAGGACCGCCTGCGCGTGCTCGAGGACAGGTGCGACCGCGCCAACCAGCTGGCCGAGACGCTCGCCGACGAGCTGCGCCAGCGCCGTTCGCTGCCGCCGATGTGACGCCATGGACCCGCTGCACCCGATCCGCACCGAATACGCGCGCTACCGGCGCCTGGTCGAGCTCGCGCTCGAGCAGGTCGCCGACCGCGACCTCGACCGCCACCTCGACGGCGACCCGCACGGCAACACGATCGCGGTGGTCGTCGCGCACCTGTCCGGCAACCTGTGCTCGCGCTTCACCGACTTCCTGACGACGGACGGCGAGAAGCCGTGGCGCGAACGCGACCGCGAGTTCGAGAGCCCGGGGCTCGGCCGCGAGGAACTGCTCGCTGCGTGGCGGGTCGCGTGGGCGGCGGTCGACCGGGCGCTCGACGACGTCGCCGCCGCCGGCCCCGACGCCTTCGCCCGCACGGTGACGATCCGGAAGCAGCCGCTGAGCGTCGGCGACGCGCTGATGCGCTCTGTCGCGCACGTCGCCTACCACGCCGGTCAGGTCGTGCTGCTCGCGCGCGCGTTCGCCGGGCCGCGCTGGCGCAGCCTGTCGATCCCGAAGGGCGGCTCGGCCGCCTACGGCGCGGATCCGACCCGGGAACGGGGCCCCGACGGCCGCTGACCCGCCGCGGGGCCCCGCCGGGCGCGGACCGCGTGCCGCGTCCGGGACGACGCACGCTCAGCGCGCGACCCGCAGCACGTGCGCGCCGTCGTGCGCGAACGCGACCTCGAAGGCGCCCGGCCGCGCCGCCTGCAGCGCCGCCGCGATCGACTCGAGGAACACCCACGCGCCGCTCTCCGGGTCCCGCCGGCGGTCGCGGCAGCAGACCAGCCAGTCGAGCCGTTCGGCGTCGATCCACTGCAGCACCTCGGCCACCGTCTTCGGTGCGGCCCCGAGCAGCGGCTGGTCGGCGAGGCGCACCGCGTTGCTCCACGGCTCGCCGAGCAGCGGGAACAGGAAGTGGCTGCCGCAGAGGCCGACGCGCGCGTCCCGCACCTCTCGGTGCACGAACGCGACGCACGGCCCCCAGCCGCGCTCGCTCGAGCCGTCGCGCCAGCCGAGCGCCGGGTCGTACTGCCAGATCGCGCGCTGCCGCGCCACGCCGAACGCGACGACGGCGCAGAGCCCGATGCCGAGGGCCGTCGGCACCCGCCGCGCCCACAGCGCCGCGCCGAACGCCTCGAGGCGCCGGCGCACGGCCGGGGAACGTGTCGCGAGCGCGAGCAGCACGGCGAGCGACGCGAGCGGCCACGACAACCGCGTGACCGTCGCGACGCCGGCCGCGGCCGCCGCCGCGAAGCCCAGCGCGACGACGCGCCGGCCCGCCCCCGGCACCAGCCCGGGCAGCGCGCCCGCAGCGGGCGCGAGGCACCCCGAGAGCCACCGGGCGCGGCAGGGG
>CALKYL010000100.1 GCA_938003515.1 uncultured bacterium | reverse complement strand
CGAGATTTATCAGTGTGTCTGGAGTCCAGACGTGTGCTCTTCCCATCTCTGCGCCTCGCCGACGAACGTCGCGAGCCGGACCTCGACGGGCAGCGCCGACAGGCGCTCGACCTCGGCCCACGGCGCGACGTCGGCCGGAACCGCCGGCAGCGGCCCGGTCGGCATCGGCCGGCTGACGCCCTCCGTGACGGCGACGGCGCCGGGCGCGACCTCCCCGCCGTCGAACACGCCCTGCGCGAGCACGCTGCCGTCCGCGGCGCGCGCTTCGAACACGCCGCTGGGCGCGCCGTCCCGCACGCCGACGCACAGGCGCACGCGGCCGTTGTCGTGATAGCTCGTCCAGCGTCCGACGGGCGCGCCGTTCGCCAGCACGCCGACGCGCCGCACGACGTCGGTGTCGGGCCAGGTCTCGCGCACGAGCGTCACGCCGGCCTTCTTGCCGAAGTCCTGGATGCGGCTCTTGCCGTCCTCGCTCCAGACCTGCCAGGGACCGACGCGGTCGCCGCGGTGGTAGAGGCCCTCGGCCTTGGAGCGGCCGCCCGGCCAGTAGAAGCGCCACAGACCCGACTGCTTGCCCGCGTCGTACTGGCCCTCCATCGAGACCGCGCCGTCCTCGCCGTAGAACGTCCAGGGCCCGTCCTCGAAGTCGGCCACGTAGCTGCCGCGCGCCTGCGGCGTCTGATCCTCGTACTTGTAGAGCCACTCGCCGGTGCGCAGACCGTTCTCGTCGTACGTGCCCGAGCGCTGCTCGTTGCCGTTCTCGTAATAGAACGTCCACGAACCGACCTGCCGGTCGTTCTCGTAGCGGCCCTTCGCGAGCGGGCGGCCCGACTCGTACGAGAGGATCCACTCGCCCGACTGCTTGTCGCCGAACAGCTGGCCGCGGCTCTTCGGCAGTCCGTTCGGCCAGTAGTCCGTGTAGTCGACGAGCTGCTTGACGAGGAACTTGCACGACCCGGTCAGCCAGAGCGGCGCGAGCAGCAACAACAGATACGACTTCTTCATCGGGACTTCCGCGGGCGGAGCGCGTGCCGGCGGGCAGTATCGGCGGACAGCGTAACGGCCGCCACCTCCGAACCGTTGCGCGCGGCCCGGCGCCGCGGGCGTTTGCCGGGCATCGCGCGTCGGCAGGCGCTAGGCTCAGCGGCCGTCCTCGGCTCGCAGCTCTCGCCCATGAACCGCTCCTTCGTCTCGTCGTGCGTCGCCGCAGCCCTCTGCGCGATCGCCATCGCCGCGTGTTCTTCCGGACTGGGCAACAACCTGCCGCCGAACGAGACCGAAGCAGGCGGGGACAACGCGAACCTGCCCGTCGGGCTCGACCTCGGGCTCGCGCCGACGGATCCGGTGACCGAGACCAGGGTCGCCGGCCTCGTCGTCCCGGGCATCGGCGGCGCGGAGCCGCGCGAGGTCGTGCTGCTCGCGTTCACGACCGCCGCGTCGGCCGCGGACGGCGACGGCGCGGGCACGCCGCTGAGCCGCGACGCGGTCGCCGACGGCAACGGCGCGAGCGACGTGTTCGTCGCCGCCGTGTCGGCGCGGGACGTCGAGACCCGGGCGTTCAGCCAGTCGCTCGCGGGCAAGTTCCGCCATCCGCGCTGCACGACGTGCCACAGCATGCAGGCTCCCGACACGCTCGCGTTCGCGACGTCGCCGCTGCCGCACGCGGGCCCGGCGCCGGGCCCCGGCTTCCCGAACAACGACCCGACGACGTGCGCGCCGTGCCACGTCACCAGCAACACGTTCCCGGTCGTCGGCTGGCAGGCGCCGGCGGCGTCGTTCGACTTCCGCGGCAGGACCGTCGCGGAGCTGGCCGCGGCGGCGGCGAACGTGCCGGCGGACGAGACCGAGCACTTCGTCACCGACAAGCGGGTGCTGTGGGCGCTCGACTCCGGGATCCTGCCCCAGGTCGGCGGCCGCAACGGCGTCGCCGACGACGACCACGACGGCGTCGCGGAGCCCGAGGACGAGGACGGCGTGCCGCGCACCGTGCCCGGCGGCTCGGCGGCGTTCCTGCGCGAGATCGAGGAGTGGAACGCCAGCGGTCGCGTCGTCACGGCGGCCACAGCCGTGCGCGACCTGACGCTCGTCAGCCGCGCGGCCGGCGGCGCCGCGGCGGGTGACGGCGCGTCGGCCGCGCCGTCGCTGGTCTGGGTGCCGAACCCGTCCTTCGACCCGACCGACGCGACGACCGCGGCGGCGACCAACCCGATCGGCACGCTGTTCGTCGCCTACCAGTCGGACGCGACCGACCTCGCCGCCGGCGGCGGCAACGGCGCGAGCGACGTGTTTCGCACGGCGGTCGAGCTGCGCGCGGAAGAGGACGTCGACGGCAGCCCGCTCGCCGGCGGGCTCAACGTCCGCGCGCCCGACACGACCCTGCTCGTCAGCACCCGGAACGGCCTCGCGGCGCCGGGCAACGCCGCCTCCGCCCGACCGGCGATCGGCGGCGCGAACGGCGAGTGGATCGTGTTCGAGTCGCTCGCCTCCGACCTCGTCTCCGGGTTCACCGACGCGAACGGGCCGACGGAGCCGGACGTCTACGTGCGGCTCGCCACGATCAACCAGACACAGCTCGTCAGCCACGAGGTCGGCAACACGGCGATCGGCGGCGACGGCGCGAGCGAGCGACCGGCGATCGACCCGACCGGCGTCGCGGTCGCGTTCGAGTCCGACGCCACCGATCTGATCGCGGCGGACACGAACGGCGTGCGCGACGTCTTCCACGCGCGCATCGACGCCGGCTCGCCGTTCACGAAGGTCCGCAGCAGCGTCACGGCCACGGGGTCCGAGGGCTCGGGCGGCCCGAGCAGCGCGGCGAGCGTGCACGTCACGACCGGAGGCAGGATCCGGGTCGCGTTCCAGTCGGACAAGACGGACCTGGCGCCGGCGCTCGTCGCGGCGACCAACGTCTTCCTGTTCGACGGCGACACCGGCGGATCGACGCTGCTGAACCAGCGCGTGTCGCCCAACGGCGACGCGATCGGCGACGGGCCCGCGCGCGCCCCGGTCGTCTCCCAGGACGGGACCGTCGTCGCGTTCGAGTCGGACGCCGGCAACATCGACGTGCTCCGGCCCGACGGGAACCGCTCGACCGACGTGTTCCTGGTCGAGACCCTGCAGATCGACGGCGGCAACGTGCTCCCCTATCGCATCAGCACGACGGCCGGCGAGTCCGCCGAGGGCAACGGCGCGTCGTCCGCGCCGTCGTTCGGCAGCTTCGTCGGCAGCGCCGACTTCCGGGTCGGCTTCGCCGCCTACCGCACCGCGGCGACCAACCTCGGCACGTCCGACACGACCGACGTGGTCGTCACGTTCCTCGACGAGACGTCGGGCGTGCTGGCGCGGTTCTCCGCGACGCCGGTCGTCGGCACGGTGCCGCTGCAGGTCCAGTTCACCGACGAGTCGTCCGGCACGCCCACGAGCTGGTCCTGGGACTTCGACGACGACGGCAACGTCGACTCGACCGAACAGAACCCGACGTTCACCTACACGACGCCGGGCGTCTTCACGGTCGAGCTCGTGGCCCGAAACGCCAACACCGAGGGCTCGCGCACCGAGACCGATCTGGTCCGTGCCCGCGGCCCGGTCGCCGCGAACTTCACGCAGTCGACGACCAGCGGCGCGCTGCCGCTGACGGTCGTCTTCACCGACCAGTCGACCGAGCCGTTCGGCGCGGTGACCGGCTGGCAGTGGGACTTCGACGGGGACGGCACCATCGACTCGACGCTGCAGAACCCGTCGTTCGACTACACGACGCAGGGCACGTTCTCGGTGACGCTGACCGTCACCGGCGAGGGCGGGACCGCGACGCTGACGAAGACCGACCTGATCACGGTCGACCCGCCGGGACCGATCACGGCGAACTTCACCAGCGTCCGGTCCGGCTACAACGACCAGAGCATCGCGTTCACGGACACCTCGGTCGGCTTCGTGACCTCGTGGTCGTGGGATTTCGGCGACGGCGCCACGTCCACGCTGCAGAATCCCTCGCACACGTTCGCGACGCCGGGGACCTACACCGTGTCGCTGACGGCCACCGGTCCGGCGGGCAGCGACTCCGAGACCAAGCCCGACTGGTTCACCTCGGTGCCGGCGAGCGTCACGGTCACGATCGAGGCGGACAAGGACACCAGCATCTACTCGGAGGCGACGGGCAACGGCAACGGCCTCAATCCGCAGCTCGTCTGCGGCAACGCCGCGACGCTCGCCAACGTGCAGTTCGGCATCCGGCGCGCGCTCGTCGAGTTCGACGTCGCCGCCGCGGTGCCGGCGGGCTCGACCGTGCAGTCGGCGAGTCTGCAGCTGACGTGCACCTACAACCCGGTCAACCCGACGGGCGCCGAGTCGGTCGCGCTGCGGCGCGTGACCAGCGAATGGACCCAGGGCTCGACCAACAGCGGCATCGGCGGCGGCGGCGCCGCCACCGGCGGCGACGCGACCTGGGCCAACGCGAGGTCCTCCGGTCCGGTGATCGCGTGGACCACACCGGGAGGAGACTTCGTCGCGGGCACGACCCAGACCCGCACCGTGAACACCGCCGGCGTCTACACGTGGAACTCGAACGCGACGATGATCGCGGACGTGCAGCTGTGGCTGGACACGCCGGCCCAGAACCACGGCTGGATCCTGCGCGCCAACGAGACGCCGGGTCAGCGGTCGGCCAAGGTGTTCGGATCCCGCGAGAACCTGACCCCGGCGGACCGGCCGAAGCTGAACGTGACCTACCAGCCGCCGCTGCCGTGACCGACGAACACCGTGACTCGCGAATACCGGGCCGCGGAGCCGTAACGGCTCCACGGCCGACGCTCTCCGCGCCCACGACCATGCACAAGACGCTCCTCCTCGTATCCCTCTTCGGCGCCGCCTGCTCCTATCCCCGCTACGTCGCGACCAAGGTCGTCGAGCTCCAGCTGCCGGTCGAAGCGGCGGCGCGGCTGCACTGCGAGACCCACAACGGCGACATCAAGATCCGGCGCGGCGCGACCTCCGAGACGATCGCCGTGCGCGCCGAGATGAGCGTGCGCGGCTTCACGCAGGAAGAGGCCGACGCGAACCTGCACCTCTTGTCCGTCGGGCAGGCCCGCGACGGAGACCGCCTGAAGCTGTTCGGCGCCTACCCGCGCTCCGAGCTGCGCAACCGCTCGCCGTCCTTCGCGTTCACGCTGCAGGTGCCCGAGGCGATGGCGCTCGAGCTGGTCACCCACAACGGCGACGTCGAAACGCGTGGCACTTCCGGCGCACTGTCGGTCGAGACCCACAACGGCGACATCGAGGGCGCCGTCGCGAGCCCGAAGGTCCGCGTGCGCACGCACAACGGCGACGTCGACCTCGAGATCGAGAGCGACGGCGCGCTCGACGGCAGCCTGACGACGCACAACGGCAACGTGCGTCTGTCCCTCGCCGGCGGCGCGCACGGCTGGCTGGAGGCCGTCACGCACAACGGCAGCATCTCGCCGCCGGACGGAATGCACGAAGCGACGGTGCGCCGCCGCAGCGTGCGTGGCCGGATCGGCGAAGCGGCGACCGACGGCAGACTGCGGGTCGAGACCCACAACGGCAGCGTCGTCGTGCGCTGACGGCCGCCGCGCCGATCCGTCGACGGGTCGTGACGCCGCCGCGCCGGCGCGGCACGATGCCGCCCCATGACGTGGCTGGCTATCGGCGTCGCGCTGCTCTGGGCGTGGCTCGCGTGGCACGACCTGCGCGCCGTCCGCGCTCTCCCGGAGCTGCCCCCG
>CALKYL010000099.1 GCA_938003515.1 uncultured bacterium | reverse complement strand
TCGCGACGGCGAGCGCGCCGAGCGCGAAGCCGAAGCCGGCGACCGGCGCCGAGACGCCGTGCGCGTCGACGAAGAAGCCGAGGTGCTCGAGCAGCGGCGCGACGTCCCAGCCGAGGGTCTGGGCGGACAGGAGCTCCTTCGACACGGGTCCGTCGAAGGCGACGCCGAAAGCCTCGAGCCGCGCCGGCCACAGGGGGTTGCCGAACGCGACGAGGTTGCGCAGATACCACGGCAGCGCGAGCACGAGCGGCCCCGCGAGCAGCGGCGCGAGCCCGCGCCACGACCAGGTGTGCCGGCCGGCCGCCTGCGCGAGCGCCGTCAGGAGCACGAGCGCGGCGTAGCCCGGCCCCGAGAACTTGCACGCCGCGAGCGCGCCGAGCGCGATGCCGGCGAACCACGCGTCGCCGGAGCGGTGTCTTCGTGCGGCGTCGCCGGGCGCGAACGCGCGCAGGCAGAACGCCGTGGCCGCGCAGAGGTAGACCGCGAGCGCGACGTCGTTGCCCTGCGTGCTCAGCCCGGCCATCGCCACCGGGGTCGTCGCCGCTGCGACGCCGGCCGCGAGCGCGAGCGCGCGCGACGCCGCCAGCTGGCGCGCGAGCACGTAGGTCGCGAGCAGGAGCAGCGGGAACTCGAGCACGGCGAGCAGCGCGAGGTGCTCGTGGCCCCAGGGCAGCGACGCGAGCGCGACCGACGCCTGCCGGAAGCCGGGGTAGCCCTGCGCCATCGTCGGCACGGCGTCGAGCGCCCAGATCGAGCCGGTGCGTACCTGCTCGGCCGGCAGCACGAGGTGGTACCACATGCTGTCGGCGTCCTGCACCGTGTAGCGCAACTGGTTGCCGGCGACGACGGCCCACGCGAGCGCGGCGAACGCGACCAGCACGACGGCGCCGAAACGGTGGCCGCGCCCGAACGGCAGCCCCGCCAGCAGCGCGGCCGGCCTCCGCGCCGGACCGAGCGCCCGGCTGCCGAAGCACAGAACGGCGAGCAGCGCCGCTATGACCGGCAGTTCGAAGGCGCCGACGATGCCGGTCCAGGCGACGAGCAGCGCGGCCAGCGCCTGCCACGCGAGCCCGACCCCGAGCAGGAACACGGACGGCGCCGCGTCGCCGAGCCAGCGCGACGCGAGCCGCCACGCGACGTCGGCCGAGCCCAGGGTCAGCGCGGCGAACGCGAGCGCTCGGAACGGCGCGGCCTCGGCGACCGCCGGCGCGAGCGAGAGCGCCAGGACGGCGAGGCAGAGGCCCGCGGTCATCTCACGCCGCGGTAGCGCAGCACGAACGCGGGCGGCACGTTGCGAACGATCGGACCGATGCGCTCGAAGTGCTCGAAGCGTTCGAGCATGCGCGCGCGGAAGCGCCGCGCCGCCCGCATGCCGTAGGCGTGCACGTACTGGAACGTGCGGAAGTCGCCGTCGCCGCCCTCGAGCGCCCAGACGATGCCGTCGACGATCTGGTCCTGCACCGCCGGCGGCAGGCTCGCGAACGGCAGGCCCGACACGATGCGCGCCGGCTTCGGCAGTCCGCGCGCGGCGAGGATGTCGCGCAGGTCGCCGGCGGAGCCGTGATGGAAAGACAGGCTCGGGAAACGCCGGCACAGGAGCCCGTGGAAGCGCGAATCGAGCTCGATGCCGAGGTAGCGCGCGTGCTGGGGCAGCCGTTCGCGCACGATCGCGGTCGCCGGTCCGGTGCCGGGTCCGTATTCGACCAAGAGGTCGCCGTCGCCGAGGGTGTCGAGCCGGCCGACGAGCGCGCGCGAGAGGATGCGCGAGCTCGGCAGCACGGCGCCGACCGACGTCGGGTTGCGCAGGAAGCTGCCGAAGAAGCCCAGGCCGTCGCGGAAGGGCCGGTTCCGTTCGGCACCGGCGGACGAGGGCGGCAGGGTGGACACGGCCGCCAAAGTGCCCGGTCCGCCGCCCGCGCTCAAGGGCGGAGCCGCCGGCGACCGCGGTCGGTCAGTCGGCGACGGCGTCGCCGAGCACGGTCACCCGGCCGGCGCGCACCCGCGCCGAGCACAGGAGCCGGCAGTCACCGCCCACCCCCATGCGATCGAGCGTGCCGCGCTCGGTCGGCGACGGCTCCTCGAGCGCGTCGGCCGGCTCGGCCGCGACCCGCGCCGCGTCCGTGCCGCACATGCCGCGCGTGCAGCCGGTCAGCACGTCGACCTCGGCGAGCCCGGCGGCGGCGAGCAGCGTCGTGCCCGGCTGCACGAACACCGTGCGGCCGGCGGCGGCGAAGTGCACCTCGACGAGATCCATCGGACGCCGGAACTATCGCGCGGCCGTGGCGCCGCGCAACCGCGGGGTGCAACATGCCGGCGATGCAGCTCGCCGCTCTCGACTGGGCCATCGTCGCCGGCTACTTCGCGATCGCGCTCGGGATCGGGCTGTGGTTCAAGAACCGCGCGGGCTCGAGCTTCGTCGAGTACTTCGCGTCGGGCCGCAGCCTGCCGTGGTGGATCGCCGGCACGTCGATGGTCGCGACGACGTTCGCGGCCGACACGCCGCTCGCGGTCACCGGGCTGATCGCCAAGCACGGCCTGGCCGGCAACTGGTTCTGGTGGGCGTGGGCGTTCGGCGGGATGCTGACGGTGTTCGTGTTCGCCAGGCTCTGGCGGCGCGCCGAGGTGCTGACCGACGTCGAGCTGATCGAGCTGCGCTACTCGGGCAGGGCGGCCGCGTTCCTGCGCGGCTTCCGCGGCTTCTACATCGCGGTGGTGATGAACTCGATCGTCATCGGCTGGGTGACGAAAGCGATGGCGCAGGTGCTGCGGCAGACCGTGCTGTTCGACGCGGACGCGCCGCCGTCGACCGACGGGGCCGGCGCGGACGAGCTCGTGCTGATCACGGCGATGCTCGCGATCACCGGCGCCTACTCGATCCTGTCGGGCCTGTGGGGCGTCGCGATCACCGACATGGTGCAGTTCGCGCTCGCGATGGGCGGCTGCATCGGCCTCGCGATCGTCGCGGTCGCGCACGTCGGCGGGGTCGACGCGCTGCGGGAGCGGCTCGCGACGGCCTACGCCGGCGAAGGGGACCCGCTCGCGTTCCTGCCCGACTTCTCGAGCGAAGGCGGCGCGGTCATCCCGCTGGGCATGTTCGCCGTCCTGGTCCTGTCGCAGTGGTGGGCGACGTGGTACCCGGGCGCCGAACCGGGCGGCGGCGGCTACATCGTGCAGCGCATGGCGTCGTGCAAGGACGAGGGGCACGCGGTCAAGGCGACGCTCCTGTTCCAGCTGGCGCACTACTGCCTGCGCCCGTGGCCGTGGATCCTGGTCGCGTTCGTCGCGATCGCGCTGCACCCGGAGCTGCGCGAGGGCGGGGCCGACGCCGGCAAGGGCTACCCGATGATGATCCGCGAACTCGCGCCGGTCGGCCTGCGCGGGCTCCTGCTGGTCACGTTCGCGGCCGCGTTCATGTCGACGATCTCGACGCAGATGAACTGGGGCGCGAGCTACCTCGTCAACGACGTCTACAGGCGCTTCGTCGCGCCGGACGCCGACGACCGCCGGCTCGTGCGCGCGTCGCGGGTGGCGTCGTGCCTCGTGCTGCTGCTCGGCGGCGGCGTCGCGTGGTGGATGCTGACCTACGGCGTCTCGGTCGACCAGGCGTGGGCGCTGCTCGCGGCGCTCGGCGCGGGCGTCGGCGCGGTGTTCATCCTGCGCTGGTTCTGGTGGCGCATCAACGTCTGGAGCGAGCTGGTCGCGATGGTCGGTTCGCTGGTGCTGTTCGCCGCGTTCACCTGGCTGCAGCAGCCGTCGCCGGACGGCGCGCCGGGCCCGCTGACCGGCGTGGCGGACGAATATCGCGCGCTCTTGGTGGCGCTAGGCACGCTGGTGCTGTGGCTCGGCGCCACGCTGCTGACGCCGCCGACCGACCGCGCGCACCTGACCGCGTTCTACCGCAAGGTCCGGCCGGACGGCCCGGGCTGGCGACCGGTCGCCGCGCATGCTCCCGACGTGCGGCCGGACGGCGCGCTCGGACGCGGCCTGATGTGCGCGGTGCTCGGCACGGCGATCGTCTGGCTGGTGCTGCCGGCCATCGGGGCCGTGATCTTCGGCGAACTCGGCCGCGCCCTGGTCCTCGCCGGCGGCGCGGCCGTCTGCACGCTCGCGCTGCTGCGGCTGGCCGCGCGGCGACCGACCGGGGCGGCTCCGGCGTAGCTCCCGCGCAGCCCCGGCGTCGGGCCACGTCGCGGGGGCGCGATGCCGGCGCGGCGCACCGATCCCGCCGGCCGGATCCAGACGGGCCAGATCCCCCGCCGCCCGAAGCCCCCGCCGGCCGGATCCCCCGCCGGCCGGATCCCGGCGCCGCCGCCCGGCTCGGTCACAGCCGCCGCAACCCGCGACGGGCCGGCCTCCGCACCGGGGACGCACGGTGCAGGCCCTGGGGTATCTTTGGCCGCCCTCTCCCGATGGTCGACGACGACGGCATCACCGAGCTCCACCACACGATGCACGCGCTGCCGAGCCGGCAGCTGAGCGAGCACGGCCAGCAGCGGCTGCCGGTGCTCCTCGTGCTGCGCGGCGACCAGGTCGGCCGCCGCTACCTGCTCAACGAGAGCGGCCTCGTGCTCGGCCGCCGCGCCGACCGCGCCAACCTGGTCGTGCCGGGCGACCCGCGCATCTCGAGCGTGCACTGCCGGTTCGAACGCGGCGCCGACCCGCAGTCGTGGCAGGTCGTCGACCTGTCGTCGACCAACGGCACGCACGTCGCCGGCCAGCCGGTGTCGACGCTGGCCCTGCGCGACGGCGACCGCATCGTCGTCGGCGAGACGGTGCTCAAGTTCACCTACCACGACGAGCTCGAAGAGGAGTTCGTGCAGCAGGTCGACCGGCTGATGAACGTCGACGACCTGACCGGGCTGCCGGTCGTGCGCGTGTTCCAGCACCGGTTCGCCGAGACCCTCGCGAGCTGCGCGTTCGCGCAACGGCCGCTGGCGACGTTCATGATGGACATGGACGGACTCAAGCGCATCAACGACACGCACGGCCACCAGGTCGGCGCACACGTGATCGCGACGGTCGGCCGGCGGCTCGGCGGCATCGTGCAGGCGGCCGGCGGCGTCTGCAGCCGCTTCGGCGGCGACGAGTACTCGGCGTTCGTGCCGCGCCTCGACCGCGAGCAGGCGCTCGAGCTCGGCGAGCGGCTGCGCCGCGCGGTCGGCGACGAACCGATCACGCACGACAACGCCACCGTGACGCCGACGATCTCGATCGGCGTCGCGTGCTATCCCGAGCACGGCGCCACGCCCGGGGCGCTGACGCGCGCCGCCGACGAGGCGCTCTACCGCGCCAAGTCGGCCGGCCGCGACCGCGTCAGCGAGTAGACGCCTCGGGCGGCGTCCAGCGCGTCAGCGCGAAGCCGATCGGCGCCGGACCCGGATCGTCCCGGCGACCGTTGAACCGGTGCGCGCCCGTGCGCACGCCGAGAGCGACGAGCTCGAACGCACGCAGCCGCCCCGCGGCGTCGCAGGAGCCCTCGCCGTACAGGCGCAGCCGCATCGTGCGCTCTCCGTCGTCGAGGTCGACCTCGCCGCGGTAGACGATCGCGGTCACGCCGTCCGCGGTCGCGCCGCGTCGCATCGTCATGTTCGCGGAGCGCACCGCGTCCGTCGGCCAGGTGCCGGCCTGCCCGCGCACGTTGTCGATCAGCACCTGCGTGGCGATGCGCTGCACCACGGCGTCTTCGACCGCCTGCTCCCCTTCCCCGGCCGGCACGAACGCGCCGCCGTCGGCGACCGCGAGCCAGTTCTCGTTCCACGCCCAGTCGGTGAACGCGCGCCACGACGCTTTGCCGTAGGTCTCGACGTCGAAGCGCACGCACCGCGTCCCGCCGTCGCGCGGCAGATCGCGGGAGTGCACACGAAGGACGAACGGCGCGCGCTCCAGCTCGGGAGGCAGCGTCGACGCGACCGCCGGCACCGGCTCGTTGGCGTAGCCCTTCTGCGCGCGCAGCTCGTCCCACCTGGCGAGGGCACGCTCGAGCCGCTCGACGACGTCGTCGGGGAAGCCCGACGCGGCGAAGCGACCCTCGAGGTATTCGGCGTCGGGCCCGATCATGTACAGCCCCTGCTTGGTGCCCGGGTGGTGCCAGTCGCCCTCGGGCATCGCCTCGCCGTAGCGCCGGAAGAAGCGGTGCTGAGGTCGGTCGGCGACGCGTCGCAGATGGGCCTCGTGCTCCGGGTAGAGCATGTAGGCCTCGTCGGCGACCGTGACGAACTCACGGCTCAGCTCCCGCACCCGCTCGTCGGACCAGACCAACTGCCGGCCCCGCACGCCGTTGTTTCAAGTGCAGCCGAGCGGGTGGCCGTTCATCGTCCACAGCAGGATCGGCCGGCCGAGGCGGCGCGCCTCGAGCACCGCGGGCCACAGCGCGTTGCGCCAGCCGACCTCGCGATAGAGCTCCTCGTGCGCCGCGGGGCGCACGCAGGTCAGCCACTGCCGGAGGTTGCCGGCGTCGGGCACGGGGGCTTCGGGGCCCTGCGGCGCGGCCAGCAGACAGGTGAGCGACAGGGTCAGCATGGCGGCCGAGCATAGCGGGCGGCGACCCGGCGGCATCCGGCGGGCCCGGCGCTATCGTGCCGTGCCGTCGCCCCCCGAGACTCCGATGAAGAACCCGCTGCTGCTGTTGTCGTTCGCCGCCCTGACCGCCGTGTCGTGCCCGCTCGTCGCCCAGGACGACGGCGAGGCGACGGGCCGCGCGAAGCCCCCCATCAAGGTCGAGATGGAGAAGCTCGACGAGGCGCTCGAAGCGATCGAGGCGTTTCTCGAGGAGCCGGCGGGCGAGCCGCCGCTCGCGCAGGTCGCGGCCGCGCAGCAGGCGCTGCAGGCCGCGAAGCAGCACGCGCCGCGCACGACCGGGCAGCAGCCCGAGGCCGAGCGCGCGGCGTTCGTCGTCGCCTACCGGCTGATGGTCAACGACACGATGCGCCGCCTGCTCGACCTCGAGGACGCGCTGCTGCAGCAGGACTGGGCGAAGGCGAAGACGGTCGCCGCGAGCCTCGGCCAGCTGAAGAAGGAGGGGCACGACCGCTTCAAGAAGCGCCGCCGCACCGAGTGACCGCGGCGCGCGCGCGGCCGCAGGCCCGCTACAGGAACAGGCGGTGCTGGCGGAAGCGCGCGTCGATGCCCTCGTCGCCGCGCACGGTCCGCGGTTCGAGCGGCCCGCAGATCTGCTCGAGGCGCGACGCCAGCGCGCGCACGGCCATCGACGTCGGCGCGTCGGGCTCGGTGACCACCAGGGGCAGCTGGCCGAGCCGGTGCTGCATGACGGAGTCGTCGTCGGGGATCTCGCCGAGGTAGTGCAGCTCGACGCCGACGTTCTGCCTGGCGACCTCGGTCAGCCGCTGGAACGCCAGCTCGCCGCGGCCCGGCTGGTTGACGCGGTTGACGACGATCAGGAAGCGCGCCTCCTTGTGCACCTGCGCGATGCACTTGATGACCGCGTAGGCGTCGACGAGCGCCGCGATCTCCGGCTGCGTGACGAGCACGATCCAGTCCGCGCCGAGCATCGTCAGGACCGTCGCCGGCGCGATGCCGGCGCCGAGGTCGAGCAGCAGCGCGTCCTCCCGCTGCGCGAGCGCCGCGAGCTCCTTCGAGAACGCGATCAGGTCCTTGTCGGTCGGGTTCGCCATGCGCCGCACGCCGGACGCCCCGGGCAACAGCCGCGGCCCGCACGGCGACTGCATCAGCACCTGCTCGAGCGTGCACTGCCCCGCCAGGAGCTGCTGCAGCGTCAGGGTCGGCTTGACGCCGAGCAGCAGGTGGTCGCACGCGAGGCCGAAGTCGCAGTCGACGAGCACGGTGCGGCGGCCGGCCTTGTGCAGCAGCACCGCGAGCGACGTCGCGAGGAACGACTTGCCGGTGCCGCCCTTGCCGCTCGCGATCGCCAGCGACACCGCCTCCTTGCGCGGCGCGGGCGGCGTGCGCAGCCCTTCGAGCAGGCGGCCGAACAGCCCCTTGCCGCGGGGTCCGAGCCCACCAGGTGAACTGGCGCCGCGTGTGTTCGCGCGCTGGCCCTCGACCGCCCGGTCCATGATTGCAAGAGGCCCCCCGCGGGCCGCGCGGCTGACCCCGCGCACCCGGAAGTCTCGCAGATCCGGCGCCGGAGCGGCAGCGGATTTTCGGGGCCGCCGCTATTCCGGCAGCAGCTCCCTGGCGTAGCGGATCGGCACGCCGAGGTTGTTGCCCGCGAACTGGCGCTGGATCGCGAAGTTGACGGCGATGACCTCGCCCGAGCCGCCGAACACCGGCCCGCCCGAGCCGCCGTGGGTCGTCGACGCGTCGTAGGCGATGACGTGCTCCTCGACGTTGCTGACGATGCCCTGCGTGATGACCGGGTCGATCTGGCCTGCGGCGGCGAGCTGGGCGATCGCGTCGGTCATCGACGCCGCGTTCTGCCGCAGCGCCTCGATCGTGTCCGGGTTGGCGCGGGCGAGCAGGGCGGCGAGCCCGGTCGGATAGCCGACGACGATCGCGCGCTGGTCGTCGCTGGTGCGGCCCTCGGCGCGCAGCGGCAGGACGGGGATGCCGGCGACGACGTCCTCGGGCAGCTTGGCCACGGCGACGTCGAGCTCGTCGTCGCGCCGCACGATCGTCTCCCGCGGCAGCTCGAACGGCCCCTTGCCCGGGAACGTCACCGTCAGGTGCACGAACTCCGGCACCGCCCCGCCGTCGATCAGCGGCTGCAGCCGGGTCTCCTCGAGCCACGGCAGCAGCACGTGGCGGTTGGTGACCACGTGGCCGGCCGGCGTCGCGAGGAAGCCCGAGCCGGTGTACTCCCATTCGACCGGCTCGTCGGGCTGCACCGACAGCCACTCACCGTCCGGCAGGCGCACGCGGTAGATGCCGTGGATCAGGCAGACGCCGCGGGTCCACTCGGTCTGGATCCGCCGGATGACGGCGTTGGCCTGGGCCATGCGCTCGAGCGCGGCCTTCTGCTCCGCCTGCAGGCGCTGCAGTTCCTCGAGCTCGGCCTTGGTGACGAGGTCGGCCGTGCGGCGCCGGTCCTCCTCGCTCGGCAGGCTGCCGAGCCAGCCCCCGATCCAGCCGACCAGGAACGCAGCGGCGACGACCAGCAGCGGGAAACCGACCTTGAGCGAGGGCGTCGCCTGCGTCAGCAGGTCGGTCGTCAGCATCCGGGTGGCCGTGGCGCCGCCGCTGTGCCGCGCGACGTCCGCGGCGTCCGCGAGCATGCGGCGCACGGGCTTGCAGACGGCGCCGATCGGGACGTAGGTGCGGAAGCGCGCCATCGGCCCGCCCGCGCCGAACTTGAGCTGGTCGTCGTCCTTGAGGATGACCTCCTCGACCTCGGTGCCGTTGACGAACACCGGCCCGTCGACGGCGCGCAGGTGGAACTGGCACTCGGCCTCGACCCACTCGATCTGCGCGTGGCGCTCGGCGACGCCGGCCGCGAGCAGCCGCGCCTCGCAGCCCGCCGCGCTGCCGATGCGCACGACCCGCTCCGGATACGTGACCGTGCGGCCGCGCATCGGCCCGGACAGGTGCAGCAATTGGGCGCGCATCGCCGCACGATAGTCCGCGTGCCCGACTCCGCCAACGCACCGGTCGCCGTCGAGATCGACGTCGCCTCCGTCGCCGGCGCGCGCAGCGCTTCGGCCGGCGGCGCGGACC
>CALKYL010000098.1 GCA_938003515.1 uncultured bacterium | reverse complement strand
GCCGGGCCCCGCCGCCGCGCCCGGTGGCGCGCCGGCGCCGGTCTCCTCGGCGCCCGCCGGCGGGGCCGCCGGTGGCGTCGGGCCGCCCGGGCGCGCGCCGGGGCGCGGCATCTCCATCGTGTGCATCGGGGCGTCGTCGGCCGCCGGTTCCACGGGCGGCGCCGACGGCTTGCCGCTCGGTCCGGGCCGCGGCGCGACCATCGTCGCGTCGGCGACGGCCTCGGGCGGCGGGCCGGGCGGCAGGCTCTCGGTCGCGTCGGCCCGTTCGACGACGAACGTCGTCTTGCCGACGCGGATCGTCGAGCCGGGGTCGACGGTGCGCTTCTCGCCGGCCGCGAGCAGCACGTCGTCGACGCGGGTCGGGTTGGTCGCGCCGAGCCCTTCGAGCACGACGAAGCCGGACGTGACGCCGATCTTGAACTGCTTGCGGCCGACCTCCTCGTCTTCGACGGTCACGTCGACGCTGCGTGAGCGGCCGACGACCACCGGGTCGCCGAGCGGCACGGCCCGGGGCTCCTTCCCGAGTTCGCGAACGAGCAGCTGGAAGCGAGGCATGGCGAGCGCGACGCGATGCTAGTGGGAACGTTTCCGGGTTGCGACCGGCGAGGTCGAAACCGGGCCCCTTGCCGCGATGCGCCGCGGCGTGGCTCCGGATCTCGAAAGTTCTTCCATGCTCGGCGCGAGCAAGCTCCAATGCGCCGGCTCTTCTCGTTCGGACGCTCGCCATGAGGATCGAAATGACGCGTCGGCTTCGTCGCAGGGGGGACCGTCGCGCCGGTCGGCTGTCCCCAAGAAGGAGGTCGTGGCCGCTCGCCGCGCTCGCCGCGCTCGCCACGGCAGCAGTCGGGGCCGCGCAGGGCCCGCCGCCGCAGCAGACGCCGCGGGACTTCGAGCCGATGAAGTCGCGCTGGTTCGCGCCCGGCCGCGGCGTCAACGGCATCCTGCCGCCGCCGTACGTGATCAACGAGCCGGCGAGCCCGTGGAACCCCTACCGGCAGAACGAGCTGAAGGGCGACTTCCCGATCTTCGGCACCGAGGACCTGTTCTTCCAGTTCACCGCGACCAACCGGTTCTTCTACGAGGTGCGCGACGTGCCGACGCCGTCGGGCATCACCGGGCCGGGGCCGGTCGCGCAGGGCTTCTTCGGCGACGGCGACCAGACGTTCCTGCAGAACGACCTCGCGCTGTCGTTCGACCTGTTCAAGGGCCAGCAGGCGTTCAAGCCGGTCGACTGGCGCATCCGCGTGACGCCGGTCTTCAACTTCACGCGGCTCGAGGTCGAGGAGGTCGGCGTCGTCGTGATCGACCCGTCGCAGGGAACGACCCGCAACCGCGGCGACGTGACGCTGCAGGAGGTGTTCCTCGAATACCACCTGTTCGACTGGTCCGACCGCTACGACTTCGCCAGCGTCGAGATCGGCGTGCTGCCGTTCCGCAGCGACTTCCGCGGCTTCATCTTCGAGGACTCGAACCTCGGCGTGCGCTTCTTCGGCAACGCCGACAACAACAAGTGGCAGTACAACGTCGCGTTCTTCGACCAGCTCGACAAGGACACCAACTCGCAGCTGGTGCGCTACGAGGACCGCGACCAGAACGTCTTCATCGCCAACATCTACCGCCAGGACTGGCCGGTGCTCGGCTACACGACGTCGCTGTCGTTCCACTACAACCGCGACCGGCGCGACGTCGAGTTCGACGACAACCGCTTCCTGATCGCGCCGAAGCCGCTCGGCAACTTCACGCCCAACGAGGTCGACGCGTACTACCTCGGCTGGGCGGGCGAGGGCCACTTCGGCCGCTGGAACATCACGCACGCGCTCTACAAGGCGTTCGGCCAGGAGTCGCAGAACGAAATCGCCGCGCGCTCGGTCGACATCGACGCACGCTTCGCCGCGCTCGAACTGAGCTACGACATCGACTGGTGGCGGCCGCGTGCGTTCGTGCTCTACGCCTCCGGTGACGACGACCCGCGCGACGGCGACGCCGAGGGCTTCGACGCGATCGTCGACGCGCCCAACTTCGGCGGCGGGCCGTTCTCGTTCTGGAACTCGCAGGGGCTCAAGTTCGTCGGCACGAGCCTGACCAACCCGGCGAGCCCGCTCGCCGACCTGCAGACCAACAAGACGCAGGGCCAGGCGAACTTCGTCAACCCCGGTGTGCTCCTGCTCGGCGGCGCCGCCGACTTCGAGCTGACGCCGAAGTGGCGCGCCCAGGTCGGCTTCACCTACCTGCGCTTCGACACGACCGAGACGCTCGAGTTCCTGCTGCAGGCCGCCGACGTCGACAAGTCGATCGGCACCGAGGTCTTCTTCGGCACGCAGTACCGGCCGTTCCTGACCAACAACGTGATCCTGCAGTTCGGCGCGTCGGCGCTGTTCCCCGACGACGGGTTCGCGCGCATCTACGACTCCGACGACGTGCGGTACAACGTGTTCACCAACATCCTGACGACCTGGTAGCCATGCCCGCCCGCTCTCTCTCGAAGGCTCTCCCGCCGCGGCGCGCGCTCGCGCTCGGGGCGTTCGCGGTCGTGCTCGCCGGCGCCGGCGTCGGCTTCGGCGGCTGCAGCCCGAGCGGCACGTCGCGGCCGGTGCTGATCGACTTCGGCGGTCCGGCGACGCCGCTGACCGACGCCGAGGTGTTCCGCATCATCCAGCGCGCGGTGCTGTCGATCGACGCCGCCGACATGCACGTCGCGGTCACCGACCGCACCGGCGACATCCTCGGTGTCTACAGCACCGTCGCGGCGAACGCGACCGACGTGCAGGACGCCGACAACATCGCGGTCAGCCTCGCGCGCACGACGTCGTTCTTCTCCAACAGCCAGGCGCCGCTGTCGTCGCGCACGGTCGAGACGCTCGGCACGTTCCACTTCCCGCCGACGTTCGCCAACGAGCTGATCGCGTCGCAGGCGCCGCCGGTCCAGGGTGCGTTCTCCGGCAGCGTGATCGCGCCGACGCGACGCACGAGCGGGGTCACCGGCACCCCGCAGGGGCCGCTGTGGCAGATCAACTCGACGAACCGCGGCGCCGACGTGGTCACCGCGCTGACGACGCCGCCGACCGCCTTCAACACCAACAACGCGCAGCCCGGCCCGCCGGGCGAGCCGAATCCGGATCCGCTGGCGGCCAACATCTTCTTCAACCCGTCGCGCAACATCGACCCGGTGAACAGCTTCAACCTCGGCACCTCCCCGAGCCCGGGCATCACGCTGCTGCCAGGCGCCGTGCCGCTGTTCAAGGTCAACCAGCCGAGCGCGTTCGGCACCGGCGGGGTCGCGCGGCTGGTCGGCGGCGTCGGCGTCTACGTCGTCAACACCACCGGACCCAACGCCGGCCAGCCGGACGTCGCGGCGGCCGAGTACGCGGCGATCCAGGGCGCGTCGCCGGACCCGACCGTCGGCGGCGACCCGGACTTCTTCTTCGACGCCATTCCGCTCGAAGGCGCGATCACGATCGTCGGCGTGCTGCTGCCCTACGTGCAGCAGACGACGATCCCCGCCGGCTTCGCGCCGCGCGGCGCCGCGCCGGGCTTCTTCGTGACGAACTTCGGCGGCAACCCGACGCGCACCGGCCGGCCCGACCCGTTCGGCTACCTGATCGGCCCGCGCGCCGGCGTCGACGGCTTCGGCGGCCAGGTGCTGAGCCAGGCCGACGTCGAGCAGATCATCGCGCAGGTCGTCGACAGCGCGAACATCACGCGCGGCCAGGTGCGCCTGCCGCTCGGCAGCGCGGCCAAGGTCATCGCGACGATCGTCGACACGCGCGGCCTGATCCTCGCGCACTACCGCATGGAGGACACGCTGACCGACGCGATCGACGTCGTGCCGGCGAAGGCGCGCTCGACGATCTATTTCTGCCGCCCGGGCGGGCCGTTCGCGAACAACGTCACGACCGGCGGGCTCGCGTTCCCGGTCGGCGACCAGTGGCCGGGCTTCCCCCTCGGCGACCCGCGCGGCGTCGCCTTGACGACGCGCACGCTCGGCTTCCTGTCGCAGCCGTTCTACCCGCCGGGCATCGGCGAGACGTTCGACCAGGCGGCGTACATCGCGAACCCGAACACGGTGCCCGCACCCGGCAACACGGCGCCGGGACCGCTCTACAACCTGGCGCTGCTGAACCAGCAGCCGCAGCAGGTCGACCGGTGGGGCAACGAGCCGCCGGACCCCGGCTACCACAACGGCCTGACGTTCTTCCCGGGCTCGGTGCCGCTCTACAAGAACGGCCAGCTGGTCGGCGCGCTCGGCGTCTCGGGCGACGGCGTCGAGCAGAACGACCTGATCGCGTTCGAGGGCGGCCGCGGCTTCGAGCCGCCGCCGGAGCTGCGCATCGACAACTTCGAGTTCGACGGCGTCAAGCTGCCGTACGTGAAGTTCCCCGAGACGCCGCGCTGAGCGCGGCGCAGGGCGCAACGCTCGTGGGCTCGCGATCCGTGACCGCGGTGGCAGCGGCCGCCGCGCGCCTTCGCCGCGCCACACGCGCCGCGGTTTCCAGCGGAGCGAATCACGGATCGCGGGCGCGGACTTTTTGAAGGGGGGGGTCGCCGTAGGTGCGGAA
Organism: uncultured bacterium; assembly: GCA_938003515.1. The sequence goes on along the minus strand of CALKYL010000098.1, from coordinate 1,541 downwards.
CCCGTGGCATGCTGCGCACGTCCGACGTGCAAACGGGAAGGAAGTACCTGCCGCTTCCCGGACGTTTCTCCCCTTCGGCAACCCCAGGCAACCCATGCTCAAGACTGCGCTCTCGCTCACCCTGCTCACCACCGCTCCGGCGCTCGTCGCCCAGTCGTGCCCGATCGCGCCGACCGGCTCGTCGCTCGGGCTCAACGGCTCCGGCTTCCTCGACGCGTGGACGGCAGCGATCCCGATCGGCTTCGCGTTCCCGTTCGCGGGCGCGACCTATACCGACATGTACCTCTCGGACCACGGCTTGATCGCGCTCAACAACGCCGGCACGCCGGCGGCGCCGCCCGCGATCCCGCTGACCTACACGGTCGCCCTCAACAGCCTCGGCTCGCAGACGACGCCGATGCTCGCGCCGTTCTGGAGCGACCACAGCCTCAACTACGCCTCCGCCGGCACCACGAACGACGGCGAGATCTGGGTCGACAACACCAGCGGCACCCACTGCACGATCTCCTGGATCGACGTCGAGACCTACATCGACGGCCAGCCGTTCAGCTTCCAGTGCACGCTCTTCGCCGACGGCAGCATCGTCTACAAGTACGACAACCGGGTCTGCAACGAGGGCTCGAGCTTCGCCGGCGGGTCGCTGAACGCGATCATCGGCATGTCGCCGAACGGCGTGCCGCCCCCGCCCGCGGCGCTCGACCTGTCGACGGGCCCCGTGTCGGCGACCAACGCGCTGTACGAGGAGTTCACGACGACGGCGCCTCTGACCTGCAACCCGAACTTCGACCTGCAGGACACCGTGCTGACGTTCTTCCCGACCTCGCCCGGCTGGGTCGTGGTCGCCACGCCGCTCGTCTGCGCCTCCAAGACGAACTACGGCGCCGGTTGTGACGGCGTCACGATCGACAGCAACAACCCGGTCATCGGCACCAACTGGGACGTCACCGTCAGCGGCATCTCGATCTCCCCGATCGCGCTCGTGTTCTTCGGCGCCACGCGCGTCGACCCGGGTCTGCCGCTGTCCGTGCTCGGCATCAACGCGCCGGGCTGCAACGTGCACATCGCCAACGTGCTCGCCAGCGTGTCGGCGCCGGTCGCCGCCGGCTCGGCGACGGTCTCCGTGCCGGTGCCGCTCGACGCGACGATCAAGGGCACGCTGCTGACCGCGCAGGGGCTCGTCCTGACGCTCGCCAACCCGGGCAACCTCGCCACCTCGGGCGGCCTCGAAGGCGAAGTCGGCTTCTGAGACGTCGGCTTCTGAGCCGGCCGCCCGCCGGGTCGGCCCCTCGGGGCCGCCCGGCGCCCTGCCGCTCGGCGCCCCGTCGGCCGACGGACGACGGGGTACGCCGCGGCGTCCCGTGCGGTCTCGACCGCACGTGCCTTCACGAGGCACCGCCGTCCGGCCGATGCACGCCGCATGGCGAACGCGTGGCGGCACGGGCTCGCGCTCTTGCGCGCGCCCGCCAACGAGGTCGGCTTCGCGCTGCGCGCGGCGCTGCGCTGGAGCCGGGGCGTGCCGGCCGGCGCACCCCGGGTCCAGC
>CALKYL010000097.1 GCA_938003515.1 uncultured bacterium | reverse complement strand
ACCGCGACCGACCACGCGCCGCTCGAGCGCCACGGCTGCGGCGCCCGCGCCGGGCGCCGCGACCACGCCAGCCACAGCGCCGCGGCGAGCCCGGCGTAGGCGACGACGTGCATGCCGTTGTGCGCGAGCGCGCGCATCGTGTTCGGCGGCCGCCGCGTCGGCGTCTGGCTCGACGACCACCACAACAGCGACATCGCGGCGATCGGAGCGGCAGCCCGCACGACCAGCGGAAGGCGGAGCCACGCGTCGACGAGCAGCGCGGCGCCGCGCGGCCGGTCCGGCGCTGCCGCGGCCGACTGCATCACCGGTTCTGGATCGCGCCGTGCAGTCGGAGGCCGCCCTGCGGCGCCGCCTCGGCCCGCAGCCCCTCGAGATAGACCGACAGCAGGAACAACCCGCGCCCGCGCTCGCTGTCGAGCGAGGGCATGCCGCCGGTGGTCGCGGCGAGCCCACGCGCGAGGTCCGCGACCTCTTCGCGGGGCATCTCGGGATCGAGGAATTCGACCTCGAGCTGCCGACCGACGAGCGCGATGCGCACGGTCAGGTCGTGGCTGTGCCGGCGGTACGGCGCGCCGTGCTCGATCGCGTTGTTGACGAGCTCGTCGACCACCAGGGCGAGGTTGTCGCAGGTCTTCTGCGGCGCGCCGAGCTCCTGCGCGAGCCGGCGCACCTTCGCGCGGACCTCGCGCAGCGCCGCGCCTTCCGGCGGGAATCGCAGCTCGCGGCTCGTCACGACGCGTCCTCGACGAGCAGGGACAGGTCGACCGCCGGCGCCGAGTGCGTCAGCGCCCCGATCGACACGCGGTCCACGCCGCATTCGGCGAACGCCCGCACCGTCTCGACCCGCACGCCCCCCGACGCCTCGGTCTCGACCGTGCGGCCGGCCGCGGCCGCGGCGCCTCGGACCGCCGCCACGGCCGCGCGCAGCGCATCGCCGGGTTCGAAGTTGTCGAGCAGCACGACCCCCGCCCCGCCGCGCACCGCGAGGACGGCCTCGTCGAGGGTGCGCGCCTCGACGACGACCGGGGCCTCGAGTCCGGCGGCGCAGCGCCGCACGACGTCCTCGAACGCGGTCGGCCGCGCGCTCGCGAAGTGGTTCTCCTTGAGCAGCACCTGGTCGAACAGGCCAAAGCGGTGGTTGTGCCCCCCGCCAGCGACCACGGCCGCTTTCTCGAGCGCGCGCAGCCCCGGAGTGGTCTTGCGCGTGTCCAGGATCCTCGCGCCGGTGCCCGCGACGGCGTCGACGAACCGGCGCGTCAGCGTCGCGACGCCCGACAGGCGCTGCACGAAGTTCAGCGCGGTGCGCTCTGCGGCGAGCAGCGCGCGCATCGAACCCTCGACGAGCAGCACGTCGTCGCCGGTCGCGAACGCGACGCCGTCGCGTCGCAGCACCTCGACGCCGCAGTCGGGATCGAGCGCACGGAACGCCGCCTCGGCGCAGGCGACGCCGGCGAGCACGCCGACCGACTTGGCGAACAGCCGCGCGCGACCCCGCCGGCCCGCCGGAACCGACGAAGACGTCGTGACGTCGCGGGCGAGGTCGAGATCGGGATCTCCCAGATCCTCCGCGAGCGCGCGGCGGACGGTCTCGTTCAGGGCTGCCGCGGGGCTGGCCATCGGCGGGCAACGTATCCGAAACCCTCGTCGCACGCATGCTTGCGAGGAACCGGCGACGGCGGTCAACGCGGCGCCGCGCACGGGTCGACGACCTCGAACGTCACGTGCGGGGCGAGCTCGCGCAGGACCTCCGGCCCGAGGCCGTGCACCCGCCCGAGATCCTCGAGGTCGGCGAACGGTCCCCGCCGGATGCGCTCGAGCACGATCGCCTCGGCGCGGGACGGCCCGATGCCGGGCAGCGCCTGCAGCTCGGCGAAGCCGGCGCGGTTGACCGCGAGCCGGCACGGGCGGACCGACGGTCCGGGCGGGGGCGGCAGCAGACCGGCGGCGAAGGCGCGCACCGCCAGTACCCAGACGAGGACCGCCCACGCGACGACCAGCGGAGGCGGTCGCCGGGACCGGCCGGGCATTCCTACCAGCGGCGGATCTGCGCCAGCATGCGCGACTCGACCCCGCGCCCCGCGGACGTGTGGCGGGACTCGAGGATCTGCGCCTCGAGCGTGCCCAGCAGGCCGAGGATCGCCTTCGACGTCGCGCATTCGGGCATGCCGCGCAGGATCGGAGCCTGGCCCAGCCGCCGGTGGCTGACGGCCGGGTCCTCCGGCACCGCACCGAGGTAGTGGATGGGCACCCCGGCGAATCGGCGCGAGACCTCCGAAAGACGGTCGAACGTCGCGCGGCCGAGCGCGAGGTTGGGAACGCGGTTCACGGCGAGATGCACTACCGGGCGTTCGACCTGGCGAGCGAGGCACTTGATGACCGCGTAGGCGTCGGTCAGCGCGGCGATCTCGGGATTGGTCACCATCACGACGTGCTGCGCGGCGAGCAGCGTGATCATCGACTGCGGCGCCAGACCGGCGGCGCAGTCGATCAGCAGCACGTCGTAGTGGTCGGCGACCTGGCCGAGCGCCCGCGCCAGCATGTGCATGTGGCGCGCGCCGAGCTCGGCCAGGCTCGAGATCCCGGAGCCGCCGGCGATCAGCGTCGGGCCGTAGGGCGTGGTCGACAGCACCTCGGACACCGAGCGCTGGCCGTCGAGCAGGTGCTGCAGCGAGTAGCGCGGATTGGCGCCGAACAGCAGATGCGCGTTCGCGAGCCCGAAGTCGCAGTCGACCACGGCGACCCGCAGGCCGCGCTCGTGCAGCCCGATCGCGAGGTTGGTCGTCAGGAACGACTTGCCCGTGCCGCCCTTGCCGCTGGCGAACGCGACGACCACGGCCTCCTCGGCGCGCGGCTGCTCACCGGGCATCGCCCGACGCAGCCAGCGCCGCAGGAAGCCCTGACCCGGTCGTTCGAGATCCAGGTCCGGTTCCAACGACACCTCTGCTTGCACCGGCGGCAAGCAGCGCGGACCGCTGGCGCGGCGCTCAGTCGGCCCGGCCGGCCGACGGCGGCGCGTCCTTCGGGGACGCGTGCTGCTGCTTCCGATGCTCTGCCACGACGGAGTCTTCGACGTCGGAACCGGCCACCGCGGCCGGATCGTCGAAGGCGGAATACTCTTCCGGCGAGAGCCTGGCAGCGGCCAGGCTCGTGCGCAGGCTCTCGCCGTGCGGCGAGAGGCTGCGGCCACTTCGGGCTGCGTGGCGAGTCGCAGCGTTGCGCGCGCCCGACGACGCGTCGGCGCGGGGACGAGGGGATGCGGAGGCGCCGGGCGACGACAGGTCGAGCCCCGCGTGCCGCACGTAGGCGCGCAGCAGCTGGTCGCCGAACCGCCGCACGTCACGGCCGTCGCGCAGGTCGAGCACGACGCCGGTCGCGGAGCTGGCCACGAGCGTCGCCCCGACGGTGCGCACCTCGCCGAGCGAATGGCCGTTCCACGTGATGCGGCGCGCGTAACGATCGCCGTGCAGCTGCACGGCCGGGTCGATGCGCTCGCAGATCGACTGCAGCAGCGCCCACGGCTCGCTGCGGCTCGACGACACGACGAAGCCCGGCCCCGACGCGGTCGGTGCGCTGGTGACCGAAGCGCTGGCGGTCGGCGCGGCTTCGGCGGGCGCACCGGGCGGGGAGAGCCACCGCACCGCGAACCGCTCCGAGCCGGCGATGCGGAACGGCTCGAGGCTGCAGACCTGCAGACCGCACACCGGCAGCCGCCGGACCTGCTCGAGCAGGTTCGCGCTGGCCTCTGTGCCGACGAGCAGCACGCGGCCGGCGACGCCGGGGCAGAAGCTCGCCTCCGGCACCGCGCGCGCCAGCGCGTCGCCGACGCGATGCAGGAACTGACCCGCGGCGAGCGCGCGCGCCGGCAGCAGCGAATCCCCTTCGACGCCGAGCAGCACCAGCACCGGGCCGCCCATCGCGTCGCGCGCGAGCCCGTCGACGAGGCCGAGCTGGCCGTCGCTGCAGTCGAGCGACTCGAGCACCAGGGTCAGGCCGGTCTCGATCTGGCCGAGCCGTCCCGAGACGAGGCTCCAGAGGCTCTCACGCACGTGCGGCAACACCGGGCCGCGGATCACGCACGCCACCCGGGCGCCCGCCCCTGGCTCGTCCCGTCCGTATGGCGGTCCTGGACCGCGTTTGCCGACCGCTTGGTTCTCGACAAGGGCTCGTGCCTCGCTGACCGGTCGCAGGATTACAGGTCGCGGTGGCCCAAAAAGCAACCGCAACCGCCCCCGCACGGATCACGGCGGCGCGGGGCGCGGGGCGGGGTGCGCGCCGGGTCGCTGCTCGCCGCGCGGGCGGGCGAGCGACACGAGCGGCGAACGACGCGCTTCGAGGCGCGCCCAGGCCACCGCGACCGCATCGGTCGCGTCGGTCGGCAGCCCGCCGACGAGGGCGGCGTGCCCGCCGGGGACGAGCTGCCCCAACATGCTGGCAACCGATTGCTTACGGGCAGCGCCGTGGCCGGTCACCGCCCGCTTGACGCGCGCCGGCGCGAACTGGTGCACCGTCAGCCCGGCGCGCGCCGACTCGGCGAGCACGACCCCGCGCGCTTCGCCGATGCGCAGCGCGGCCTGCACGCTCTTGCCGTAGAACGCCTCCTCGAGCGCGACCTCGTGCGGCTGCAGCGCCCCCACGAGCGCGGCGAACTCGCGCGCCAGCGTCAAGAGCCGTTCGCACAGCGCGGTCTTCGGGCCGCCGAGGCGCAAGACGCCCGCGGACACCAGGCGCACGTCGCCGCCGCCGCCGGCCCCGGCGCGCACGACGTT
>CALKYL010000096.1 GCA_938003515.1 uncultured bacterium | reverse complement strand
CGACGCCCGGCGCGATGTAGTGGGCGTGCATCGCCACGACCAGCAGGATCGCGATGCCGCGCACGCCGTCGAGCGCGGCGATGCGTTCGCCGCCGTCGGGCTGCCTGTCGGTCGTCTCGGGCATGCGGAGCGCGCCGGAGCCTACGCGGGCGGCGCCCCGCGGCAAACCTCGGCCGGGCCCGGACTCGCGGGGCGCGCCCTGGCCGGACGCGAGCCGGCCACGGCGCGGCCGGCCCACGAGCGGCTGCCGCTCAGGCGCCGTACTTCTTGATCGCGGCGTCGAGCTTCGGCAGGACCGACAGGATGAACAGCGCGACCGCCGCCGCGGCGCCGACGATGACGAGGAAGAACATCGACGGGCTCATCGCGCCCTGCAGAACGCCGAGGAAGCCGGAGAACTTGTTGCCGACGGCAGTGGCGAAGAACCAGCCGCCCATCGTCAGGCCGACGAAGCGCTTCGGCGACAGCTTGGTGACCAGCGACAGCGCCATCGGGGACAAGAACAGCTCGCCGACGGTGATGATCGCGTAGAAGCCCATCAGCCAGAGCCCGCTGACCTTGATCGCGCCGTTGTCGCTGAGCACGCCGGCGACGGCCATGAAGCCAGCGGCGATCGCGGTGATGATCATGCCGCACAGGATCTTGCGAGCCGTGCTGAAGTCGATCCTCTTCCGCAAGAGCCAGCCGAAGAACATCATCACGAACGGCGTGAACAGCACCACGAAGAACGCGTTCCAGGACTGGTAGAGCTCGGCGTTGGCCAGCTGCACGTATCGCCCCGGTTCGACCTGCGGTGGGTCGCCCTCGTACAACGACTCGTATTTCTCGGGCGTCACCAGGAAGGTCGCGAAGTCCTGCTCGCCGTGCTCGCGCACGAAGGCGACGCGCTTCTGTGGAGTCGCCGCGTCCGCGACCTCGGCGCTGATCGTCGGCAGGCCGTGGCTGTCGGTGCCCGTCTTTATGGTGACCTTCTCGTAGACGTCGACGCTGAAGCGCTTCCAGGACTTCTGCGTCGCGGTGAGTTCGCCGCCGATCGGCAACTGCTCGACGCGCACGTCCTGCGGCAGCCTGGTCGTCAGATCGGCGAGCGCCGCCGTCGACATCTTCTTCTGACCGAACATCGTCTCCTGCTCGTCGGTCGCGATGCCGAGGATCGTCAGGCGGTTCGGTCGCGGGAGGTCGTCGCGCGCGTTCGAGTAGTAGCCCGGCAGCGCGTTCTGCGCGAACACCGGGTCGCCGCCGACCTCGATCGCGCCCGCGACCAGCACGATGGGGTCGGGTTGCGCCAGGTCGCGCGCGGTGTTCTCGTTGGCCCACGTCGTCATCGCCGAACCGTTGAGGTGCAGCACCATGAAGAACGTGCCGCCGGCGACGTAGATCGGCAGCAGCGCGCGCAGGCCGGGCTTCTCTTCCTCGCTGGCCTTGTGCGACAGACGCACGAAGAACAACAGGATCGGGATCGCGCCGATCAGGAAGCCTATGTCCGTCGCCTTGACGAGCTTCGTGACCGAGCTCGGCAGCACGTATTCGGCGAACGCCCAGCCGAGCACGCCGAACAGCAGCGCCGGCCCGAGGATCATCCGCACGATCTCGGAGAACGGCGTGTCCTCGGGGCCCGTACCCGGCTCGACGTCGGCCTTCTCGAGCACCTTCCAGCTCGACAGCAGGATCACGACCGAGATCAGCATGCCGGTGCCCGCCGCGAGGAAGACGGCTTCCCAGAAGAAGGCGTTGCGCATGATCGCCGCGAGGAAGTTCGCGATGAACGCGCCGATGTTGATCCCCATGTAGAAGATGTTGAACCCGGCGTCGCGCTTGGGGTCGCCCTTCTCGTAGAGGTTGCCGACCATCGCGGAGATGTTCGGCTTGAAGAAGCCGTTGCCGCAGCAGAGCAGCACGAGGCCGGTCGGGAACGCCCACTTCTGGCCGGTCGCGAGCAGGAAGAAGCCGCTCGCGAACAGGACGCCGCCGATCAAGACCGACTTCCGGTATCCGAGGAAGCGGTCGGCCAGCAGGCCGCCGACGTAGGGCGTGAAGTAGACGAACGCGAGGTAGAGGCCGTAGATCTCGTTGCCGACGTCCGACGACCAGCCGAGGCCGCCGGTCTCGCTGTCGGTCGCGTAGAGCAGCAGGATGCCCACCATCGTGTAGAAGGCGAGTCGCTCCCACATCTCGATGAAGAAGAGCCGGAAGAGACCTTGGGGGTGGCCGGTGAACATGGGCAGAGCGGGCGGAGCGGACGACGGAGGGGACACGAACGCGGCCGTCTGGCGACGGCAGCGCACCGGTTCTGGCGCGCTGCCGCTACTTGACGCCGTGCATCAGCTTGTTGATCGGCTTGCTGAGGATCAGCAGCACCACGCCGGCACCGCACGCCATGTAGAAGATCGGCGTGTAGGCGTCGGCGTAGCTCGACAGCGGCGCGCCCTCGCCCTCGGGGGCGCCTTCGCCCGCGAGCGCCGAGAACAGCCCGGCGACGAAGTTGCCCATCGAGATCGACAGGAACCACGCGCCCATGACGATGCCGGTCATGTGCGCGGGCGCGAGCTTCGTCACCATCGACAGACCGACGGGCGAGATGCACAGCTCGCCGGTCGTGTGCAGCAGGTAGACGAAGAACAGCGCCGCGAACATCGCCATCGCCCCCGACTCGAAGGACTCGATCGCGAGCAGGCAGACGCCGAAGCCGAGGCCGACCTGGATCAGGCCGAGGCCGAACTTGGTCGGGATCGACGGGTTGAGCCGGCGCCGGTCGAGCCACACCCACAGCCACGCGAACACCGGTGCGAGCAGGATGATGTAGCTCGGGTTGACCGACTGGAAGTACTCGAACTGGAACCAGCCCTTGGTGCCGACGTGGTCCTTCGCGAAGAAGTTCAGCGAGTTGCCTGCCTGCTCGAAGCACGCCCAGAACAGCGAGTTGACGAACAGCAGGATGAACAGCGCGAAGGTGCGCTGCAGCACGACGTTGCCGAGCTTGATGCCGGTGACCAGCAGATACAGCAGGATCAGCGCCGACAGGCCGAGCAGGATGTAGCCGGCGACCTCGTTGTTGGCGAGCAGCAGGTAGATCACCGGCGTCAGCACGACGCAGCCGCCGACGACGACGAAGGTCGGGGTCATGCCCTCGCGGCCCTCGGGGGCGCCGCCCTGGCCGCGCAACAGGCCCTTGCCCAGCACGAACGTCAGGATGCCGAGCAGCATGCCCGCGCCCGCCATGCCGAAGCCCCAGCGGTAGTCGGGTTCGACCACCGCGGCGCCGGTCGCGTCGAGCACCGGGCTGCCGTCGGCCGCCAGCTGGGGCGTGCCCATCTGGTAGGCGATCCACGCGCACGCGAGCGGCGCGAACAGCGCGCCGACGTTGATGCCCATGTAGAAGATCGTGAAGCCGCCGTCGCGGCGCGGGTCGCCCGGTTCGTACAGCTTGCCGACGAGCGTCGAGATGTTCGGCTTGAACAGGCCGTTGCCGACGACGATGCCGGCGAGCCCGAACAGGAACGCCGTCTCGCTCGGGATCAGCAGCGCGAACTCGCCGGCCGCCATCACGAGACCGCCGAGGATGATCGCGCGGCGGTAGCCGAGCACGCGGTCCGCGACGTAGCCGCCGAAGATGCCGGTCGCGTAGATCAGCGCGGTGAACGCGCCATACGACGTCGACGCCTCGTCCTGCGGCTTGTTGAACTGCTGGACGACGTAGAGCGCCAGGAGCGCCCGCATGCCGTAGTAGCAGAAGCGCTCCCACAGCTCGGCGAAGAACATCATGTAGAGGCCCGGCGGGTGCCCCTTGGGGACCGGGACTTCGGTGGCGTCGCTCAAGCGATCACTCCTGGCAGGATGAGGATTCGAGTGGCGCGGGGAAGGCTACCCATCGCGCTGCCGGCGGACACCCGGCGATCGGGATTCCGGCGCCGGATGTCCTGCCCGCGAGCCGCGTTGCGCCGCGGACGCGCCGCGGTGCAAGGCGCGTGCCCCGCGGCAGCGGCCCCTTGCCCGACGGACGCGCGTTCGCCATCCTGTTCGCCCCGAGGAGCACCGCATGGGCCGTCAGTGGCTGCACAGCAAACGAGAGGTCAACGCCAACAAGCGCGCCAAGATCACGTCCAAGCTGGTCCGCGAGATCACCGTCGCGGCCAAGATGGGCGTCGCCGACCCGGCGATGAACCCACGGCTCGCGATGGCGGTCGAAGCCGCGCGCAAGCAGTCGGTGTCCAACGACGTCATCCAGCGCGCGATCAAGAAGGGCTCGGGCGAGGGTGACGAGGGCGTCAGCTACGAGACGATCGTCTACGAGGGCATGGCGCCGCACAACGTCGCCGTGCTCGTCGAGTGCATGACCGAGAACCGCAACCGCACCGGCTCCGACGTCAAGTCGCTGTTCAAGGGCGGGCAGTTCGGCAGCAAGGTGACGTTCCTGTTCGACCACGTCGGCGTCGTCGAGGCGACGCACGAGGACGGCCGGAAGGACCTCGAGGAGGCGGCGATCGAGGCCGGCGCGCAGGACGTCGAGCCGCTCGAGGAGCTGCCCGAGGGCCAGAGCGGCGGCCGCTTCCTGACCGAGATCAAGGACCTCTACGCGGTCGCCGACGCGCTGCGCGGAGCCGGCTGGAGCGTCGCGACCGCCGAGCTCGGCTACGTCGCCAAGGATCCCGTGCACCTCGAGGGCGAGGCGCGGGCCGAGGTCGAGGCGTTCCTCGAGAAGCTCGACGACCACGACGACGTGCAGAAGCTGCACGTCGCGCTGAAGTAGCCGGCGCGTATCACGGCCGCACGACCAGCGGCACGGACTCGCGGCGCGCGACGTCGGCCGCCCCCCACAGCGCCGCGAAGCCGCGGCGGGCGGCCGGCAGGAACGCCGACCCGGCCCGCGCGTCGAGCTCGCGCCAGCGGCGTATCGCGTCGGCGTCGGCCTGGAACGTGCGCTGGTTCAGCCACGTCAGCTGGTCGTGCAGGACGACGACCGAGCCGATCTCGACCGTCTCGCCGTCCGGCCGCGGCGCGCGCAGCGTGACCGGGAACTCGCCCGGCAGCCACAGCTCGCACGCGAGCAGCTGGCCGTAGAGCGACCGCGGGAACTTCGCGTCGGCGGCGGCGCGCCAGTGCGGATCGAGTTCGCACAGCGCGGGCACGTCGTCGGGCCACTCGAGGTCGCTGCGCTCGGCGTAGAACGCCAGCAGGCGCAGCGCGATCCAGCCCGCCTCGCCGAGGTCGGCCTCGAACGCGACGTCGCGCCTCTCGTCCCACTCGAGCTCCGCCGAGACCTTGTCGGCGACCGCACCGCGCAGGTCGCGCCGCCACGCCTCGACGCCGGCGCGCAGCCGGTCGGCTTCGCCCGGGTCGGCGCCGGCGAAGAAACGCGACAGCGGCCCCGCGAACGCCGTCGCCAAGGCTACAGGTGCTCCCGCAGGAAGCGCTCGAAGCGCGTGAACAGGTGCACCTGCTGCTGCAGGTCCTCGATGCCGTGCCGCACCCGCGGGTAGACCATGAAGTCGCAGTCCTTGCCGGCCTTCTGCAGCGCGTGCAGGAACTGCAGGCTGTTCTGCATGTGCACGTTGTCGTCCATCGCGCCGCACATCAGCAGCACCGCGCCGCGCAGGTCGCCGGCCGCGGCCACGACGCTGCCGCGCTCGTAGCCCTCGGCGTTGTTCGACGGCAGGCCGCAGTAGCGCTCGGTGTAGATCGTGTCGTAGAGACGCCAGTCGGTGACCGCGTTGACGGCCACGCCGCACGCCCACTTGTCGCTGTGCGTCAGGTTGTAGAGCGTCTGGTAGCCGCCGTACGACCAGCCCCAGATCGCGATTCGCGCCGGGTCGGCGAAGCCCTGGGCGACCAGCCAGTCGACCGAGTCCTCGAGGTCCGCGAGCTCGGACTGGCCGAGTCGCCGCCAGCACGCCTTCGCGTACTCGCGCCCCTTGCCGCTCGCCGAGCGGTTGTCGCAGACGAACACGACGTAGCCGCGCTGCGCCAGCAGCTGGTGCCACAGGTAGTCGCGGCTGCCCCAGCGGTCGCGCACGCGCGGCGTGTGCGGCCCCGCGTAGGTGAACTGCACGACCGGGTGGCGCTTCGCGGGGTCGAACCCGCGCGGCACGATCAGCATGCCCTCCATCTCGAAGCCGTCCTTCGCCGGCACCTTGACGAAGCGCGGCGCCTCGAGCGCGAACGGCTGCAGCATCCGGGGGCGCGAGCGCGCGATCACCCGCAGCTCCGCGTCGTCGACGTCGCGCAGGAAGCGGCACGGCGGCGTCTCGGCCGACGACCACGTGGTGACGAACGTCCGGTGGTCCGGCGCCATCAGGATCTCGTGGGTGCCGCGGCCGGCCGTCACGCGCTCGGGCGCGCCGCCGGCGAGCGGCACGCGGTAGAGGTGCGTCTCGAGCGGCGAGTCGAAGTCGGCCGTGATCCAGACGACGCCGTTGGGCTCGTCGACAGCGACCAGCTCGAGCACCTGCCAGCGGCCCTCGGTCAGCCGCCCCTCGGGCGCGCCGGTGCGCGCGAAGCGGTAGAGGTGCCGGAAGCAGTCGCGCTCGCTGAGCCACAGGAACGACGCGCCGCCGTCGATCCAGACCGGCTCCGGGCCCGCCTCGACCCAGCAGTCGCTGGTCTCGCGCCACAGGAGCCGCGACGTGCCGTTCGCGACGTCGCCCGCGCGCATGTCGAGCCAGGTCTGCTCGCGGTCCTGGACCTGGAACAGCACCTCCTTCGAGTCCGGCGCCCACGTGACGCGCACGATCAGCCGGTCCTGCTCCGGGTAGTCCGACACGTCGAACCAGCGGATGCCGCCGTCCGCGACCGCGACCACGCCGATCTCGGCGACCGGGTTGGGCTCCCCGGCCTTCGGGTAGTTGGTGCGCTCGACCTCGGGACGCGCCGGCACGTCGCTGACCAGGACGAACTCCTCGACCGGGGACTCGTCGAGCTTCAGGAACGCGATGTGCGCGCCGTCCGGGGACCACCAGTAGCCCTGGAAGTTGCCGCGGCCGTACAGCTCCTCCTGGTAGACCCAGTCCAGCCGGCCGAAGAACAGGTCGTCGTGCCCGCCGTTCGTCAGCGCGCGCACGTCGCCCCCGGTCGCCGGCACGACGTGCAGGTCGTGGTCCGCGACGAACGCGACGTTCCTGCCGTCCGGCGAGAAGCGCACGCCGACCTCCTCGACGTCCGGCGTGTCGGTCAGGCGCACCGCCGCGCCGTCGAGTCCGGCGGCGAACAGGTCGCCGGCGACGTCGACGACGCAGCGGTCGTGCGCGTCGTTCCACGTCCACGCGTCCTCGCTCGCGAGCGCGTCGAAGTCGGCGCGCTCGCCGAGCAACCCGGCGAGCGACGCCTCGAGCGCCCTCTGGTCGAACAGCCGTTCGCGCGCGCCCGTGCGGGCCGCGACCCGCCACCAGTCGGGCGTTCCCCGCCCCGGCATCGCGCCCGGCCCGGCGTCGAACGCGAGGTAGTGCCCGGCGTCGAGCCAGGCGAGCGGCTCCTCGGCCGGCAGCTGCATCAGGAAGTCGAGCCGGAACATGTCCAGCGGCTCCAGCTGCCGGGGCGGATCCTGCCGCGGACCCTGCTGTGCGGGCGCGGCCGCGGCCAGCGCGAGCGCGACGAGCGATGCGAACGGGGAGCGCAGGGGAGTCATGGGCCCGGCATCGTGCCAGAACGGGGCGCGCGGGACTCGCGCATTGTCACAAGCGCGGATCGAGCCAGTCCCCTTCGAACATGCCCCGCTCGACCAGCTCCCAGACGACGACCTTCGCCCGGGTGCCGGCCCGCAGCTCGGCGAGCGCGGCCCGCAGCGGCAGCATGCCCTGCGCGCCGCGCACGATCTGGCCGCGCACCGGCCGGCCGAGCGCGAACGACAGCGCGTCGAGACCGTTCTCCTCCGAGAAGCTCGTGCCGATCAACAGCACCGGCGCGTCGGGGTCGTCGCCGTACATGCCGACGAGGCCTTCGGGCGTGCGCATGCTGACGC
>CALKYL010000095.1 GCA_938003515.1 uncultured bacterium | reverse complement strand
TCCACGGGGCCGACGATGGCGCCGCGGCGCAAGCGCTCGCGGCCGGGCTCGACGTGCCGTGCCTCGTGGACGCGGCACAATCGCTCGGGCGGCTCGACCTCGCCGCCGTCGTCGACACGGGCGCGGTGCTGGCGCTGGCGCCCCACAAGGCGGGCGGGCTGCGCGGCCACGGCGTGCTGCTCGGCCGCGGGCTGGCGCGCCGCCTGCGACCCCTGATGGTCGGCGGCGGCCAGGAGCTCGGGCTGCGGCCCGGTACGCAGAGCCCCGCGCTCGCCGCCGCCAACGCCCTGGCGATCGAACGCGCCGTCGCCGAGCGCAGCCGCCGCGCGGCTGCGATGGCCGCGTGTCGAGACGCGTTCCTGAAGACGCTGCACACCGCGGACCACGCGCATCGAGTCTTGACTCCTTTGACGCACTCGGTGCCCAACACCGTGATGTTGTGCTTCGAAGGGGTCGACGGCCGCAACCTGCTCCCCGCCCTCGACCTCGCCGGCGTGCACGCTTCGCACGGGTCGGCGTGCGCGTCGGGCGCGCCGACGCCGCCGCGCATCCTGTCGGCGATCGGCCTCGACGACGACGACGCGCGCGCGTGCGTGCGCTTCAGCTTCGGCTGGCGCGAACCGATCGCGTCCGTCGAACGAGCCGGCGCACGCGTCGCGCACGTCGTCGCTCGGCTGCGCAAAAAAAACTGACCGCATCGGTGCGACGACGACGACGACGACGCGCGATTCCAAGTCGTTGTCCTTCCCTCGGCGAACGTTCAGAACCCGAGAAGACAGTGTTGGCAACCGTGCAGGCGCGCGGTCCGAACCGACGTGCTCGCTCTTGCAACACCGCGTGCGACCGTTAGAACGCGGGGGTCGGCCGAGGGTCCTGCCGCGCGGTTGCCTGGCCGCGTCGACACCCCGTTCCCGGCTGCGATCGTTGCCTGGATCGCTCCCGGGAGACCGGCTGACCTCGTCCGCAACCACGTCTCTACAACCAAGGAAGTGCAGCCCGGTCGGGATCGTCCAGCTGCCCCGACCGCCCCGTTGTTCTGAACGTGTCAGAACGCTCCGCGCCACCGGTCCGTACGCATCGCAGCGTCGAGGACCCCCACCCTTCCATCGCGACCCGACCACCCTCCCTCCAACCATGGTCGAAGCCCCGACCCCAGAACCCCGAAACTCCAACCCATCCTGTTCCGAGAACGAGGTCGACCTCCTGCGGAGGGTGCTCGACCACCTCGTCGCCAGGGTGCGGCGAGAGCAGTTGGAGACGTGGTTCCGGTCCCTCGTCGTGCGCCGCGCCGACGCGGCGGAGGTCGAGCTGTCGGTCACGAGCCAGTTCGTGCGCGACTGGCTGGCGAAGAACTACCTCGGCGTGCTGCAGGAGGCCGTCGACGCGGTCGCGCCCGTCACCGCGGCGACCCGGGAGCCGCGTACCCGGGAGGAGCGCGCCGGGCGTCGTCGGGTGGTGCTGACGTGCCGCGACGAGGACGGTCAGGACAGCCTGCGTCTCGTGCAGCCGTCGCCCGCGGAGGAAGTGGAGCGCATGATGCAGCGACGCGACGGCCACGAGGCCGCCGACGGCAACGCAGCGCCGCTGCGCTACGCCGAGCCGGCGGCGCGGCCGCCAGCGGCCCGGCCCGGCCCGGCTCCGTCGCACGCCCCGTCGCAGAACGGCGAGGGCCGCCGCCTCGGCAACCCGCTGAACCCCAACTACACGTTCGACCGGTTCGTCGTCGGGTCGTGCAACCGGCTCGCGCACGCGTCGGCGCTGGCGATCGGCGAGAACCCCGGCCACGCCTACAACCCGCTCTTCGTGCACGGCAACGTCGGCCTCGGCAAGACCCACCTGCTGCAGGCGATCTGCCACACGGTGCTGCGCCGCGACACCGACGCCCGCGTCGTCTACATGAGCTGCGAGGACTTCACGAACTCGTACATCCAGGCGATCCAGGCGCAGAAGATCGACAGCTTCCGCGACTACCACCGCGGCGCGGACGTGCTCGTCATCGACGACGTCCAGTTCCTCGCCAACAAGGAGAAGACGCAGGACGAGTTCTTCCACACGTTCAACGCGCTGTTCGACGGCCAGCGCCAGATCGTCCTGTCCTCGGACCGCCCGCCGATCGAGATCCCGACGCTGGAGGAGCGACTCGTGTCCCGCTTCAAGTGGGGCCTGGTCGCCGAGGTCGAGGCCCCCTGTCTCGAGACGCGCAAGGCGATCGTCCGCCACAAGGCCGCCGGCCGGGGCGTCGAGCTGCCGGAGGAGGTCGCCAGCTTCCTCGCCGAGCGCGTGAGCACCAACATCCGCGAACTGGAAGGCGCCGTGATCAAGGTCGTCGGGTTCGCAGCGATCCCGGACCAGCCGATAACGATGGCGCTCGCAGAGAGCTGCCTGCGCGGCATGCCGCTGCGCCGCGCGCAGGTTTCCTCCGACGAGGTCATGTCGCTGATCACCAGCGAGTTTGCGATCACCGCCCGGGAGCTGATCGGCAAGAGCCGCACCCAGGCGGTCAGCATGCCGCGGCAGATCGCGATGTTCCTCGTGCGCGAGCACACCGACTCCTCGCTCGAGGACATCGGCAAGATCTTCGGCAACCGCGACCACACGACCGTCATCTACGCGGTCAACAAGGTGCGCGAACGCTCCCAGAAGGACCGCATGTTCAAGGAGCTGCTCGACGGCCTGTCGAGCCGCCTGGTGACGCGCTCCTTCCGCGGGTGACGCGGTGACCGCCGCCGGCTTCGCCGCGCGTCGTCGCGCCGCCGCGATCTCTTGACGCTTCGTGCTGCCCGTGCGGCCGCTGTGGCACCTGCGGGCGACGCGTCGTCACGAGAGCCGTGCAAAGGCGCGGGACACCACCTGGACCGACCGCGGACTCGCGTGGGGCGTTGTCGACGCCTTCGCGGCGGGTGGCGCGGAGCCGCCCGCAGGTGGGGAGGAAGGGGGACTGCGACGAGCCGTTTCCAAGCGGTTTTCCAGGGGTCGGAGACGGCCCGGAACGGTCGATTCTGCGTCGATCCGCGGGGGTTCTGCCGGTAACCTCTCAACACTCGTGACGGCACGTACGACGAGCGAAGAGAGAAGAATTCTCTCTCTCTCGAATCCCACCGTGTCGGGTCCGGCAGCTGCACTCCAGAGCGACCGCAGCGCGCCGGCGACGAGCTGCCTTCGATCATCTGCCAGAACCCGCACCCGAGTTCTCTGACCACCCAACGATGAAGATTCTCTGCGATCGAGCCGCGCTGCTGGAGGCGGTCAGCGTCGTCTCCTCGGTGGTGCCCACGAAGACGACCAAGCCGATCCTGCAGAACGTCCTGCTGCGCGCCGACGGCGAGGCGATCTCGCTGTTCGCGACCGACCTCGAGATGGCGGCCCGCGTGCAGCTGGACTCGGTCAAGGTCTCGAAGCCCGGCACGGTGCTGCTGCCCGGCAAGGAGACGGCGGCGCTGCTGCGCGAGCTGAGCGATCCGACGGTCACGCTCGAGAGTTCGGACCTGCGCTGCCGCATCGACAGCGGCGGCGGGTCGTTCGTCCTGCTCGGCGAGGACCCGGAGCAGTTCCCGGCCGAGGCGAAGGTGCAGTCCGGCAAGCGCCTCGAGATCCCGAGCGGAGTGCTCCTGCGCATGGTCCAGGAGACGATGTTCGCCGCGGCCCGCGAGGAGACCCGCTACGCGATCAACGGCGTCCTGATCGACGCCGGCAGCGGCTGCGTGCGCCTGGTCGCGACCGACGGCCGCCGCCTCGCCATCAGCTACGAGAACCTCGGCGACGACGACGACGTCAGCGTCAAGGCCGTCGTGCCGCTGCGCGCGTTCGCGACGCTCGCCCGCGCCCTCACCGAGGACAGCAAGGACCCGCTGACGATCGAGGTCGGCGACCGGCAGGTCGTGTTCACGACCGGGCAGATGCAGCTGGTCAGCCAGCTCCTCGAGACCCGGTTCCCCGACTACGAGGGCGTCATGCCCAAGGCCGCCGACACGACCGTCGAGGTGCAGAAGGCCGTGCTCGAGGGCGCGCTGCGGCGCGCGTCGATCCTGTGCGCCGCGGACCTGCGCATGATCCGCTTCGAGGTAGGCGACCAGTCGATGCGCATGACCGCGGAGAGCTCGACGCGGGGGCGCGCCGACGTGACGATCGACGCGGTCGTCAAGGGCGCGGGCGGCAGCATCAACTTCAACCCGGACTACATCCTCGAGGCCTTGCGGCAGAGCGAGATGGAGCAGGTCCGGCTCGACATGTCGGACGATTCGATGCCGGCGAAGTTCACGCTCGGGGAGTCGTTCACCTACGTGGTCATGCCGATCAGCGGTGCCTGATCGCGCCGAGCGCCTAACCGTGAGCGACCCTCGACCAGCGGCCGACTTCCTGCGCGGCATCCTGCAGCAGGCCGGCGCGGGGCGCTCCCGGCGGGTCTGGTCCGACGCGCTCGAGGACGCGGTGGGCCCGGCGCTGGCGCCGCACTGCCAGGTCGTCGGCTGCCGCGGCGGCCGGCTCGTCGTCGAAGTCGACTCCGCGCCCCTCTACGCCGAGCTCGCGGGCTTCCGCCGCGAGGAGCTGCGGCAGCGCATCAACGAACTCGTCCCGAAGCAGCCGATCGCGGCGCTGACGGTCCGCCTGGGCGGCACCGGGCACGCCTGACGAGACACTTCCGTATGGCACAAGAACCCCGCTACGACGCCAGCTCGATCAAGGTGCTCGAAGGACTCGACGCGGTGCGCAAGCGCCCGGCGATGTACATCGGTGACACCGGGATGAAAGGACTGCACCACCTGGTGTGGGAGGTCGTCGACAACTCCGTCGACGAAGCCCTGGCCGGCCGCGCGGACCGCATCGACGTGCGCGTGCACAAGGACGGCTCGATCTCGGTCAAGGACAACGGCCGCGGCATCCCGGTCGACATGCACGAGAGCGGCAAGCCCGCGCTCGAGGTCATCCTGACCAAGCTGCACTCGGGCGGCAAGTTCGACAAGGGCAGCTACAAGGTGTCCGGCGGCCTGCACGGCGTCGGCGTAAGCTGCGTCTGCGCCCTCGCCGAGGTGCTCGACGTCGAGGTCTACCGCGACGGCAAGGCCTATCGGCAGACCTACGCCCGCGGCATCCCGACCAGCGAGCTGAAGGTCATCGGCCAGGCGGAGAGCACCGGCACGATGCTGCGCTTCAAGGCCGACCCCCAGATCATGGAGGTCACCGAGTTCAGCTACGAGGTCCTGCGCAAGCGCCTGCGCGAGATGGCCTACCTGATGGGCTCGGCCAACCTGCACATCACGCTGCACGACGAGCGCAACGACAAGAGCGAGGAGTACCACTTCCCCGAGGGCCTCGTCGAGTTCGTCAAGGACCTCAACCGGGGCAAGAACGCGCTGCACAAGGACCCGATCTACTTCCGCCGCGAGATGCCGTCGGCCGACGACCCGGAGAAGACGTACGAGGTCGAGATCGCGCTGCAGTACAACGACGGCTACCACGAGAACGTCTTCTCGTTCGTCAACAACATCAACACGATCGAGGGCGGCACGCACCTCGTCGGGTTCCGCACCGCGCTGACCCGCTCGCTCAACAACTGGGCGCGCATCGAGAAGGTGCTGAAGGAGAAGGATCCGGTGCCGGGAGGCGAGGACTTCAAGGAAGGCCTCGCCGCGATCGTCTCGGTCAAGGTGCCCGACCCGCAGTTCGAGTCGCAGACGAAGATCAAGCTCGGCAACCGCGAGGTGCAGTCGGTCGTGGAGACCGTCGTCGGCGAAGGCATCCGCACCTACTTCGAGGAGAACCCGAGCGTCGCGAAGACGATCTACGGCAAGGCGCTCGACGCGCTGAAGGCGCGCGAGGCGGCGCGCAAGGCGCGCGACCTGGTGCGGCGCAAGTCGGCGCTCGAGGGCGGCGGGCTCCCGGCCAAGCTGGCCGACTGCCAGAAGGGAACGCCGCGCGAGGAGGCGGAGCTGTTCCTCGTCGAGGGTGACTCCGCAGGGGGCACGGCCAAGCAGGGCCGCATGAGCCACCAGGCGATCCTGCCGCTGCGCGGCAAGATCCTGAACGTCGAGAAGGCGGCGGTCGACAGCATCCTCGCGCACGAGGAGATCCAGACGATCGTCAGCGCGGTCGGCACCGGCTTCCTCGACGAGGAGTTCGAGCCGGAGAAGCTGCGCTACGGCAAGATCATCGTCATGACCGACGCGGACGTCGACGGCTCGCACATCCGCACGCTCCTGCTGACGCTCTTCTACCGCAAGATGCCCGAGCTCGTGACGCGCGGCCACGTCTACGTCGCGCAGCCGCCGCTCTACCGGCTCAGCAAGGGCAAGACCGAGCGCTACGCGGTCACCGAGGACGAGAAGGTCGAGATCCTCGCCGAGCTCGGACTCGGGCAGGTCAAGCTGCATCAGGTCGGCGGCAAGACGTTCGCGGATCGCGAGCTGCGCGATCTCGTCGACGCGGTCGGCAAGATCCTCAACGTCGAGCGCCGCATGCCCGCCGAGGGCATCGTGCCGTTCGCCGACTACCTGGCGCAGGCGCGCATCCCCGATTGCGACCTGCCCGCCTACTACGTGATCCACGAGGGCCAGGGCGCCTTCCTCGACGACGAGGACCAGCTGCAGGCGCGCATCGACACCCTGACGACCAAGAAGGGCGCGCCGCTGGTCGTCTACGAGGGGCCGGAGTCGCCGTGCCGCCGCGAGGACGCCGACGTCGAGGTCTACGCGCTGCACCTCGGCGGCGACCTGCAGCCGCGGCTCAAGCGCCTGCTCGGCTTCGGCATCACGCTCGACTCGCTGAAGCGCTCGGCGCTGCCGACCTGGGAGGTCGTCGCGAAGGACAAGAAGAAGGCCGCGCACAGCCTGATCGAGGCGGTGGCCGCGATCGCCGAGGAGTGCAGCAACGCCGTCGAGGTCTACCGCTACAAGGGCCTCGGCGAGATGAACCCGGCGCAGCTCTTCGAGTCGACGATGGACCCGGCTCGCCGCATGCTGAGCCGCGTGACGGTCCAGGACATGGTCGAGGCCGATCGGATCTTCACGGTGCTGATGGGGCCCGAGGTCGAGCCGCGCCGCGACTTCATCGAGAAGCACGCGCTCGAGGCGACCAACATCGACATCTAGGCCATGTCCGACCCCCGGCTCGGCGCCCCTGCTGGCGCGGCGGAACGCCTCCCGGGGCGCGACCGAACGGCGTCCCCCGCGGCCACGAGGAGCGAGCGATGCACCGCCTGCGCTACCTGATCGGGCTCCTGACGCTCGCCGCGGCCGTGATCGGC
This sequence comes from uncultured bacterium, assembly GCA_938003515.1. Next base: position 717 of record CALKYL010000095.1, on the reverse strand, counting down.
GCCGTCTGGATCGTACGGCTGCTGCGCAGCCTCGACGAGCGACCCGGTCTGTCGCTGAGCATCGAGTTCCGTGACGCGCGCGGCCTGCGCGCCGGCGCCGACGTGCGCTACCGCGGGGTCACGGTCGGGGCGGTGCGCTCGGTCGCGATCTCGGGTGACGGCAACAAGGCGGTCGCGCAGGTGCTGCTCGAGCCGACGGGTGCGGCCCACGCGTGCGTCAACACGAGCTTCTGGGTCGTCACGCCGCGCTTCGGCGGGCTCACCGGCGGCGCCACCGGCCTCGACACGCTGGTGCGCGATTCGTACGTCGCGTTCCACACGCCGGCCGAACGCGGCTCGCTGCTGGTGCCGGGCAGCCTGATCGCCGGCCGCGAGCGTCCGCCGGCCGGCGCCGAGCCCGAGGCGCTCGACGAGGTGCAGCACGGCGACCTGTTGATGACGCTGCTCGTCCCGGAGAACCACGGCCTGAAGCCCGGCAGCTCGGTGATCTTCCGCGGCATGCAGACCGGCGACGTGCGCAGCGTGCGGCTCGCGCCGTCCGGCAGCCACGTCGAGGTCGAGCTGCGCATCGCGCGGCGCCACCGGCAGACCGTCACCGACAAGAGCGTCTTCTGGGTCGCGCGCCCCTACGTCAGCGGCGCGCTGTTCAGCGGCTTCACCGTCACCGACGCCAGCGCGCTGCTGACGCCCTACGGCAGCTCCTCCGGCGCTCCCGCC
>CALKYL010000094.1 GCA_938003515.1 uncultured bacterium | reverse complement strand
CGCAAGCCCGAGCAGCGCCGCGGCATTGCCCCCGAGGACGTGCGCTCGATGCTCACCGAGATCAAGGCCGCGCGCCTGCTGCGCGGCCACCGCGGCGCGCCGCCGGTGGACCGCGAGGCGGTCGCCGATGCGGTGCTCGCGCTCGCCGAGTGCGCGCGCAGCAACCCCGAGGTCGCCGAGCTCGAGGTGAACCCGCTGTTCGCCTACGAGCACGGCTGCGTCGCGGTCGACGTGCGCGCGATGATCTAGGACGCCGGCCGCGCGATCGGGCGGGTCGCGGCGTCAGGCGGTCGCCGCGGCGTGGCGGGTCATCGACGCGTAGCGTCCGTCGAGCCGCAGCAGCTCGTCGTGGGTGCCGCGCTCGACGACCCGGCCGCCCTCGAGCACCAGGATCTGGTCCGCCTCGCGCACGGTCGACAGCCGGTGCGCGACGACGAGCGCCGTGCGGCCGCGCAGCGCCGAGCGCAGCGCGCGCTGAAGCCGGGCCTCGGACCCGCTGTCGATGCTGGCCGTCGCCTCGTCGAGCACCAGCACGTCGGGCTCGACGACCAGCGCGCGCGCGAACGCGAGCAGCTGGCGTTCGCCCTGACTGAACGTCGCGCCGCGCTCGGCGACCCGCGCCTGCAGCCCGTCGGGCAGCGCGCGCACGAACTCCGCCGCGCCGACGGTCTCGAGCGCGCGCCAGACCCGGTCCTCGGCGACCTGCGGGTCGAAGAGCCGCACGTTGTCGAGCACCGTGCCCGTGAACAGGAACAGGTCCTGCGCGACGAAGGCGACCCGCCGGCGCAGCTGCGACAGGTCGAGCTCGCGGACGTCGACGTCGTCGACCCGGACGCTCCCCGAGCGCACGTCGCGCAGCCGGGCGACCAGCGACAGGAGGGTCGTCTTGCCGGCGCCCGTCGGGCCGACGACGGCGACCGTCCGGCCGGGCTCGACCGTGAACGACACGTCGTGCAGGACCGTGGGGCCGTCGCCGTAGGCGAACGAGACCCGATCGAACTCGACCTTCGCGAGGCCCCGTCGCGGGCTCGGCAGCGGCGCGAGCCCGGCCGGCCGCGGCGGCGGGAACCGCGGCTCGGCGAGCAGCTGGAAGATGCGTTCGCAGCTCGCGAACGCGGCCTGCAGCACGTTGTACTTCTCGCCGAGCTCGCGCACCGGCGCCGTCAGCATCTGGAAGTAGAGCCAGAACTGCACGAACTGTCCCGGCTGCAGCTCGCCGTCGAGCACCGCGGTGCCGCCGAACCAGAGCAGGCCCACGGTCGTGCCGCGCAGCGCGAGATCGACGAGCGCGAAGAAGACCGAGAAGTGCAGCACGGTGTCGCGCCACGCGTCGGCGGTCGCCTGGTTGCGCTCGGCGTATCGCGCGGCGACGTCGCGTTCGCGGCCATAGGCCCGCGTCGTGCGCACGCCGCCGATCAGCTCGGTGGTGTAGGCGTTCTGCAGCGCGAGCCGGCTGCGTACGGCCCGGTAGGCGCGCTGCGCGTTCTTGCGGAACAGGACGCTGATGACGACCACGACCGGCACCGACGCGACCGTGAAGACGGCGAGCTCGAGGTCGAGGAAGAACAGCACGACCAGCACGCCGACGATCTTGAGCAGGTCGAAGACCGACAGCAGCACGCCGGTCGCGATCAGCTCGTTGAGGTTCTCGACGTCGCTGGTGACGCGCGTCGTCAGCTTGCCGGCGGTGTTGCGTTCGTGGAACGAGAGCCCGGTCGCCAGCAGGTGCCCGAAGAGCACGCGGCGCACGTCCCGGATCACGCGCTGGCCGTTCCAGGCCGTCAAGAGGCCGTAGACGTAGCCGAGCACGGCGCCGCCGGCGGTCGCGCCGAGGAAGCCGAGGCCGTACCAGAACAGCGACCAGAGCCGCTGGTCCTGCGCGCCGTCGACGTCTCGCATCGGCCCGTCGATCGCGAGCCGCATGAGCCACGGCCCGAGCATCTCCAGGACGAACGACACGATCAGGATCGCGAGGCACGCCGCGAAGCCGCGCCGATACGGACGCACGAACGGCCACAGGCGCCGCAGGAAGGACAGTTGGAAGCGTCCCTCGGGGAGGTCGTCCGCGTAGGGGTCGCTCAACGGTCGTCCCCCGGGCCGCGTTCGAGCGCGCGCGCCTCGGTCTGGCGGCGCCACGCCGCCGCGTACGGGCCGCCGCGGCCCAGCAGCCGTTCGTGGTCGCCGCGCTCCTTCACGTGGCCGGCGTCGAGCACGAGGATCAGGTCGGCGTCGGCGACGACGGACAAGCGGTGGGAGGCGGCGATCACCGTCCGGCCGCGTCGCTCCCGGGCGAGGCCGTGCAGGATGCGGCGCTCGGTGCCGGGGTCGACGGCCGAGAGCGTGTCGTCGAGCAGCATGCCCGGCCGGTCGCTCAGCACGGCCCGCGCGAGCGAAACGCGCTGCTTCTGGCCGCCGGAGAGGGTCACGCCGCGCTCACCGACGATCGTGTCGAGACCCTCGCGCAGCTGCGCGAGGTCCTGGTCGAGCGCCGCGGCGGCGACGGCGGCGTCGCGCGTCGCCGCGTCGTCGTCGGCGCCGGCGAACGACACGTTGCGCGCCACGGTGTCGCTGAACAGGAACGGCTCCTGCGGGGCGAGCGCGAACAGCCCGCGCAGCGCCGACGGCGCGAGGTCGAGCACGTCGTGCCCGTCGACGAAGACGGTGCCGCGCGGCGGGTCGTAGAAGCGCAGCAGGAGCGCGATCAACGTCGACTTGCCGCTGCCGACGGGCCCGACCAGCCCGAGCTTGTCGCCGGCCGGGAGCGAGAACGACACGTCGACGAGCGCGGGCCGTTCGGCGCCCGGATAGGTGAAGGTCAGCCCGCGCACGTCGAGGTCGCCGCGCAGCGTCGGCGAGGCGCCAGCGGTCGGCTCGGGCTCGACCTCGAACAGCTCCTCGATGCGGACCGCGGCGGCATAGGCGCGCGGCAGCGTCGCGATCGTCCAGCCGAGGATCTGCAGCGGGAACGTCATCAGGGCGAGGTAGCCCGTGAACTGGAACAGCTGGCCGACGGTGATGCGTCCGGTAACGACCTGGTGGCCGCCGACCAGCAGCACCCCGAGCATGACCACGCCGGTCGTGGTGTGGGAGAGCGCGTGCAGCGCCGAGCGCAGCCGGACGAGGCGCAGGTTGGCGAGCAGGTAGCGGCGGTTGCGCGTCGCCATCGCCGCGCGCTCGCGGGCCGCCGCGTCGAACTGCTGCACGACGCGCACGCCGGCGAAGTCCTCCTGCGCCTGCTGCGAGACTTCGGCGATCGCCTCCTGCGAGCGCTTGCTCCAGAAGTGCAGCCGGGGCAGCAGGAACCGCATCACGGTGATCAGCACCACGAACACGCCGACGCTGGCCAGCGTCACCGGCACGTCCATGCCGAGCATCAGCCACAGGCCCGCCGGCAGCAGGCACAGCGTGCTGCCGCCGTGGAGCAGCAGCGGGCCCATGA
>CALKYL010000093.1 GCA_938003515.1 uncultured bacterium | reverse complement strand
GCTCGCGGCCGGCGCCGGCGCCGTCGTCGTGGAGGAAGAACAGGCCCGCGAGGGGCCAGGTCAGGTCGGTGAACGTGTCCGATGACGAGGCGCCCGTCGACGTCAGCTGCACGGTGCCCGCCGCCGTTCCGTCGCTGACGTAGAGCTCGTAGCCGCTGCCGTCGTTCGCGGTGAAGTAGAGCTCGCCGCCGCCGGCCGTGACGCGCTGCGGGTCGCTGCCGGCCGCGCCCGGCCGCAGGTCGACGACGAGCTGCGTGCCGGCGGCGGTCCCGTCGGTCACCCACAGCTCGACGCCGGAGCCCGGCGTCGAGGCGGTGAAGTAGAGCAGGCCACCGAACGGCGTGAACTCGCCCGGGTTGCTGTTGCCCGAACCCGGCCGCAGGTCCGCGACCAGCTGCGTGCCCGCGGTCGTGCCGTCGCTGACCCACAGCTCGCGGCCGTGCGTGCCGTCGTCGGCGGGGAAGAACACGTTGCCGCCGACGACGACGAAGTCCTCGTCGCTGATCGAGTTGCCCGTGCCCGGCCGGATGTCGGCGAGCGGCAGGGTGCCGGCGGGCGTGCCGTCGCTGATCCACGGCTCCCGGCCCGAGGTCGAAGAGTCGCCCGAGAACACGACCTGGCCGCCGAACGCGGTCAGGCCGCGCGGCGTGACCGCCGGCGACAGGGCCGTCGTCAGCTGCTGCGTGCCGGCCGCGGTGCCGTCGGTGACGAACAGCTGGCGGCCGCCGACGAGCTGCGCGTCGAAGAAGACGTCGCCGCCGCGGGACGCGCGGTTGCTCGCGCTGCTGTTGGTGGTGCCGGGCCTGAGGTCCGCGATCAGCCGCGTGCCCGCGGTCGTGCCGTCGGTGACGTGCGGCTCGCGGCCCGAGAGATCGGAGTCGGCGACGAAGAACACGTCGCCCCGGAGCTCGGCGAACAGCGCCGGCGACGAGTCGGCGGCGGGCGGCGCGAGGTCGCCCAGCAGCGCGGTGTTCGCGAACGTGCCGTCGGTGAAGCACGGCTCGCGTCCGCCGGCGTTACCGAACGCGCCGCGGAACAGCAGGCCCGGGCCGAACGGCGTCAGCCCGACCGCGCCGAGCGAGCCGCTTCCCGGGACGAGGTCGGCGACCAGCGCGGTGCCTGCCGTGGTCCCGTCGGTGCGCCACAGCTCGTTGCCGACGTTCGTGCCCGTCGCCGCGAACCAGAGCTCTCCGCCGATCGGCACGAACTCGGACGGGTTGGACGACACCGCGCCGGCGCGCAGCGTCGCGAGCTGGAAGGTGCCGGCGGCGGTGCCGTCGGTCCGCCACGGTTCGCGGCCGTCGGCGTCGGTCGTCGCCGCGAACAAGAGCGCGCCGTTGAGCAGCCGGAACTCCGCCGGCGCGCTCGACGTCGGACCGAGGCGCAGGTCGCCGAGCAGCGCCGTGCCGGCGACGGTGCCGTCGGTCACGTAGAGCTCGCGCCCCAGCGCGGCGGTGTCGGCCGTGAACACGGCGACGCCGCCGACGACCGTGAAGTCGCGCGGGAACGAGTTGCTCGCCCCCGGCTCGAGGTCGCCGAGCGCGAACGTGCCAGCGGCCGTGCCGTCGCTGACCCCCGGCTCGAAGCCGTTGCCGGTGTTGGCCGAGAACAAGAGCCCGGCGCCGAAGCGGGCGAGCTCTTCGAAGCTCGCGCCGCTCGAACCCGGCACCAGGTCCGCGACGAGCGTGACCGTGCCCGTGGCGCCGTCCAGCCGGTGCAGCTCGCGGCCGAAGCCGGGCGCGTCGGCGTCGAACCAGAGGCCGTTGCCGACCACCGTCAGGTGGGCCGGGCCCGAGTTGGCCGGGCCCGGATACAGGTCGGCATACAGCGCCGTGCCCGCGGTCGTTCCGTCGGTGCGCCACAGCTCGACGCCGTTCGCGCCGTCGTTCGCCGTGAACCAGACGAAGCCGCCGAACGCGATCAGGTCCTCGGGGCTGGAGTGGTCCGGCCCCGGGCGCACGTCCTTGACCAGCACGGTGCCGGCAGACGTGCCGTCGGTCTTCCAGAGCTCGCGGCCGAGCCCGGGCACCTCCGCCGTGAACAGGACCTCGTTGCCGAGCGCGGTGAACTCGCGCGGGAAGCTGTCGTCGACAGCGGCCAGGTCCTTGAGGATCGCCGTGCCGGCGACGGTCCCGTCGGTCACGTAGGGCTCGCTGCCGAAGGAGCCGTCCGCGACGAAGACCGCGCGGCCGCCGACCACGGTGTACGGCTCGAAGCCGCTCGACGGCTGGCTGCCGGGGTTCGCGACGAGATCGGCGACGAGGTCCTGGGCGGGCAGGAGCCCGACGAACGCGGCGAGCGCGACGAAGTTCGGGAAGCGGTTCATGCGAGGAGCAGGAGCGAGCCGCCCGAGCGCCTGTGACACGAGGAATCGCGCGATCAGCGCGAGCCGTCACGCAGTTCGCCGAGCCGCAACGCCAGCTTCGACAGCCCGCGGTGCACGAGCTGGCGCACCGCGGCCTCGCTGCGCTCCATGCGCGCGGCGATGTCGGCGTACTCCATGCCGCACAGTCGCCGCAGGCTGATGGCCTCCTGGTGATCGGGCGCGAGCTCCCGGAAGGCCTGTTCGATGCGCTGCAGCTGCTCGAGGCTCGCGACCTCGCCGCTCGGCGACAACAGCCGCGCGGCGAGCGCCGCGTCCTGCGAGCGCTCCGAGAGCGCCCGCTCGCGTTCGGGCGACCGCCGCGCGGCGCCGACGTGGCGCGCCTTGTCGATCAGCTTGCGCTGCGCCTTGACGTAGAGCCAGTGACGGAACGCGGCCTCGCCGCGCCATTCGAACGCGGTCAGGTCCGAGAGCACCTCGCGGGCGACCGACTGCACCAGGTCCTCCGGTGTCTCGCGGCGCCGCAGCTGCGCGCCCATGCGCAGGTCGAGCCAGGCGCGGATGCCGGGCAGGTGCCGCACCAGCAGCGCCTCGAGCGCGTCGCGATTTCGGTTCCGCGCGCTCGTCACAAGGGGCAGACTGGACTCGCTCATGGACGCGGCACCACGATAGCACGCATCCGATTCCGACCGTGGCAGAGGCAAGAGAGCACGAGCCCGAAGGCGGCGGCCAGCCGCTCGAGGAGCTGCTGGCCGAGGCGCTCGCAGCCGAGGAATCCGACGGCGAACGCGGCGTCGAGCGGGTGCTCGCCGCGCATCCCGACCGCGCCGGGCAGCTGCGCGCGGCCATCGCCGAGCTGCGGGACACCGGCCTGCTCGACGCGCCGGCGTCGCAGCTGCCGACGAGCTTCGGCGAGTTCCGCGTCGTGCGGCAGCTCGGCGAGGGCGGCATGGGGGTCGTCTTCCTCGCCGAGCAGACGTCGCTCGGTCGGCTGGTCGCGCTCAAGGTCGTGCGTCCGGAGCTGCTGCTGTTCGAGGGCGCGCGCGAGCGCTTCCGGCGCGAGATCGACGCGGTCGCGCGGCTGGAGCATCCTGCGATCGTGCCGATCCTCGCGACCGGCAGCGCCGACGGCGTGCCGTACTACGCGATGCCGCGGTTGCGCGGCAAGAACGGCGAAGCGCTCGTGCGCGCGCTCCTCCGCCGCGATCCGAACGAGCTGACGGGCAGGGACCTGCGCGCGGCGCTCGACGCCGCGCCCGAGCAGGCACCGGAGCCGACCACCGACGTCGACGGCGTGTTCGAGGACGGCTACTGGCGCGCGGTCGTCCGCCTCGTCCGCAAGGCCGCGCTCGGCATCGGGCACGCGCACGCGCGCGGCGTGCTGCACCGCGACCTGAAGCCGTCCAACATCGTGTTCACGCCCGCGGGCGAGGCGATCGTGCTCGACTTCGGCCTCGCCCAGGCGCGCGGCGACGCGCGGCTGACGCGCACCGGGGCCGCCGCCGGCTCGCCGGCGTACATGGCGCCCGAGCTGCTGCGCGGCGAGCCGGCGGACGAGCGCACCGACGTCTACGGCCTCGCCGCGACGCTGCACTGCCTGCTCGCGCTCCGGCCGCCGTTCGGGCTCGACGACGGCGACGCGCTCCGCGCCCACATCCTCGCTGGCGACCGCGAGCGCCTGCGCGACCTCGTGCACGTACCGCCCGAGCTGTCGATCGTCGTCGACGCCGCGATGGACCTCGACCGCACGCGCCGTCACGCGAGCGCCGAGGCGTTCGCAGACGACCTGCTGGCCGTGCTCGACGGCCGCGCGATCACGGCGCGGCGGCTGCCGCTCCGGGTGCGAGGCCGCCGCTGGCTCCAGCGCCATCGCGCGCTGACGGCGGCGCTGACGGTCGCGGCGGTGTTCCTCGCCGTGGTCCCGGTCCTGCTGCTGTGGCAGCAGCGCTCGGCGAACGCGGCGCTGGTCGCGGCGAACGATCGCATGCGCGAGATCAACGCGGAGCTGCAGGCGCAGGTGAAGCGCTCCGACGAGAGCGTGCAGACCAGCATCGACGCGATCGACGGGCTGCTCGCCAACGTCGGCCAGGAGAAGCTCCGCAACGTGCCTGCGACGCTGACCGTCGCCGTGCAGGTCCTGGAGGAGGCGCTGAAGCTGTTCGACCGCCTCGCCGACGACGAGCGCCACCGCGACCAGGTCCAGATCCGACGGCTGAACGCGATGCGGCGGCTGATCGAGCTGCAGAACGCGCTCGGCGACTTCGACGCCGCGCGCGGTACCGCCGAGCGCGCGCTCGAGCTGCTCGCGACGCTGTTCGCGTCCGAAGCCTCGATGACGCCCGAGCGCCGGATGGTCCGCGCGGAGCTGCAGCGCGCGATCGCCGCGGTCGACGTGATGCAGCAGCGGACCGACCGCGCCGCGGAGTTCGTCGACGCCGCGCGCGCCGACTACACGGCCTGCCTCGGGCGCGTCGAGCCGGCTGGCGAGCCGCTGCGCGGTCTCAGCCTCGTCGAGTCGATGGACGCCGGCCTCGCGGTGCTGCGTCGCGACGCCGCCGCGGCCGAGCAGGGTTTCCTGCGCTCGATCGACTACGCGGCGCAGGCCAGGGCAGCGGGTGCGTCCGACCAGCTCTACGACATCGCCCGCGGCAACCTCGCCAAGCTCTATTGCCGCATGCGCCGCTACGACGACGCGATCGCGCTCGCGGACGCCGTGATCTCGTCGCACGACGCGGTGGAGGGCGCCGAGTACGGCTGGCCGGTGCCGCGCATGGTGCTCGCGATCGCCGTGAACGTGCGCCTTCGGTCGTTGCTCAACGGCGGGCGCGTGGCGGAGGCGGACCCGACGTTCACGTCGCTCGTCACCACGCTCGACGACCTGCTGCAGGACTATCCGGAAGCGGCCGACGCCCGCCGGCTGCGCGCCTCGGCGCGGGCGAACTACGCGCGCGCGTTGCTCCCGTCCGACGACCTGCGGGCCATGCCGATGCTCGGCGCGGCCGCCGCGGACCTGCGCCTGCTGCTCGCGCGCGACGCCGACGACGCCGAGTCCGCGCTCTTCTTGATCCAGACCCTCAAGTCGTCCGCGTATGGGCTGCGCCGCGCGGAGCGCTGGGAGGACCTCGAGGCGGTCGCGCGCGAGCTCGGCGGCCTGCGCGGCCGCGGCACCCACGTCGAGACCGCCGCGCGCGACCTCGTGCGCTGCGCCATGCGCGCCGGCGA
>CALKYL010000092.1 GCA_938003515.1 uncultured bacterium | reverse complement strand
GAGGTTGGCGGCCAGCGCGGCCCGCGCCCGCGCGCGGCGCGCGGCGGCGTCGGGCTCGTCCGGCAACAGCCACGCGAGCCAGCGGTCGGCGTCGGCCGACGCGAGCCCCCACCCGTTCCGCTCCCAGACGGCGGGGTCGTAGAGGTCGAGCTCGACCGGCTCGCCGGCTTCGTCGACGAACAGGTCGGCGCCGCGCGGCAGCAGCTGGTAGATCGCCGTCATCGTGCCGAGGATCGCGGCGTCGTAGCGCGGCAGCAACAGGCCGAGGTCGTAGCCCTCGACCAGGTTCTGGAACGCCTCCATCGAGCCGAGGCTCGGCGTACCGACCAGCACGACCCGGTCGATCTCGTCGGCGCCGGCCCAGGTCACGGGCGGCAGCGAGCCGTCGGCCGGCAGCGGCGCCGCGCCGTATCGCAGGAAGTAGCTCACCACCAGCCCGCCCATCGAGTTCGCGACGACGTCGAAGCGGTAGCCGTCGGCGAGCCAGCGCTCGAGCTCGTCGGCCTCGGCGCGCGCCGCCTCGCCGCCGTCGCGGCGCAGCTCGACGACGCGCTTCCTCGCGCCGCGCGCGACGCGCTCCCGCGTCTCCTCCAGGTAGGCGCCGAACGCGATCGCGTTGCTCACGCAGTCCCGTCGCCAGTCGTAGAAGAACGTGTAGCAGGTGAAGTGGTCGTCGGCGTAGGCCGGCGACTCCGGGTCCAGCGCGACCGCGTCGGTGTAGCCGCCGACCCCGAGCGAGCGCAGGATGTTGGCGTAGACGCCGACGTTGACGACCGTGAACACGAGGCCGACCTGGATCGCCTGCAGCGGTCCGGTGGCGAACACCGGCGCGGCGTCGAGGTCGGGCATCGCGTCGAGCGCCACGTCGTCGAGCGGCAGGGCCATCGCGCGGGCGCCCGCGGGCGTGCCGGGATCGACCGACTCGGTCGTGAACGCGCCCCAGACGGTGCGCCGCGACGCGCGCTCCTCGAGCCGCGCGCCGAGGATGCCGTGCACGACCACGACCGGGTTGCGCGCGTGCCGCTGCGCCGATACGCGGTACAGCTCGCGCACCGCCGGGGCGGCGTCGCGGGGCGACGAGCAGCCGGTCAGCGCCAGCAGGGCGAGGGTCGACAGGCGCGCGACGGCGCGCGCGGACGAGGATCGGTTCATGGTTCGCACCGGGGGCGACGGGAGGGCGCGGCGGCCGACGCCGCCGCGCGGGCGAGGATACCGGGCCGTGTTACGACGCCGGGGCCCGGATCGTTCGCCGAATGCGTCAGCGCCGCTCGCGCACCAGTCCGTCGATCGTCTCCCCGAACGCCGCGACCGTCATCGTGCCGAGGTCCCCGTCCTGCCGGGAGCGCACGGTGACCGTGCCCGCTTCGACCTCCTGGTCCCCGACGACCGCGACCATCGGCACCTTCTCCTGGAACAGGTGCTGCCGGATCTTCTGGCCGATCTTCTCGTTGCTGTCGTCGGCCTCGACGCGCAGGCCGCGTCCGCGCAGCTCCGCGGCGATCGCGGCGACGGCGTCGGCGTGGCGTTCGCCGACCGAGAGCACGACCGCCTGGACCGGCGCCAGCCAGCACGGGAACGCGCCCCCGTGGTGCTCGACCAGGACGCCGAAGAAGCGCTCGAGCGAGCCGAGCAGCGCGCGGTGCACCATGACCGGCCGGGCCTTGTCGCCGTGCTGGTCGATGTAGCTCATGTCGAAGCGCTCGGGCAGGTTGAAGTCGCACTGGATCGTCGAGCACTGCCACGTGCGGCCGAGCGAGTCCTTGATCTTGACGTCGATCTTGGGGCCGTAGAACGCGCCGCCGCCTTCGTCGACCTCGTAGCCGAGCCCGACCGCCTCGAGCGCCTTCCGGAGCGCGGTCGTCGCCTTCTCCCAGCCCTCGTCGCTGCCGACGCTCTGCACCGGCCGCGTCGACAGGTTCATCTCGTATTCCTGGAAGCCGAACGCGCGCAGCATGTCGACGACGAAGAAGAGGCAGCGCGTGATCTCCGCCTCGACCTGGTCCTCCCGCAGGAACAGGTGCGCGTCGTCCTGCGTGAACCCGCGCACGCGCAGGAGGCCGTGCAGCGAACCCTGGTTCTCGTAGCGGTAGACGGTGCCGAGCTCCGCCCAGCGGAACGGCAGCTCGCGGTAGCTGCGGCGCTTGGACTTGAAGATCTGCACGTGGAACGGGCAGTTCATCGGCTTGAGCCGGTACTCGGCGCCGTCGATGTCGATGCCCGAGTACATCGACTCCTTGTAGAAGTCCAGGTGGCCCGACGTCTGCCACAGGTCGCTCTTGGCGATGTGCGGCGAATACACGATGTCGTAGCCGCCGGCGAGGTGCTGGTTGCGCCAGAACTCCTCGACCTTGTGCCGCACGAAGCCGCCCTTCGGGTGCCACAGCACGAGCCCCGCGCCGAGGTCCCCCATCGTCGAATACAGGTCGAGGTCGACCCCGAGCCGCCGGTGGTCGCGCTTCTGGGCCTCCTCGAGGTTCTTGCGATGGGTCTCCATCGCCTGCTTGTCGGGGAACGCGTGGCCGTAGATGCGCGTCAGCATCTTGTTGCCGGCGTCGTCGCCGAAGTAGGCGCCGGCCAGCGCGAGCACCGCGATGCCCTGGCCGATGCGTCCGGTCGTGGGCACGTGCGGCCCCTTGCACAGGTCCACGAACTCGCCGGAGTGGTAGAACGTGATCTTCTGGTCGGCCGGGATCTTGTCGATCGTCGCGACCTTGTAGTCCTCGCCGTGTTCGACCATCAGCCGCCGCGCGTCGTCGCGCGGCAGCGACTGCAGCTCGAACGGCACGTCGGCCTCGACGATCTCGTGCATCAGCCGCTCGAGCTTCGGCAGGTCCTCGACGCTGATCGGCTCGTCGCCGAAGTCGATGTCGTAGTAGAACCCGTAGCGCGGGTCGTCGACCGGCGGCCCCTTCCAGAGCTTCGCCTTCGGCCGGATGCGCTTGACGGCGTCCGCGAGCACGTGGGCCGCCGAGTGCCGGAGCACCTCGAGCCCTTCCTTGCTGTCGCGCGTCAGGATGCGGATCCGGGCCGAGCGATCGATCGGGAGCTGCAGGCTCTGCACCTCGCCGTCCAGCTCGATGCCGACCGCGGCCTTGGCGAGGCCCTTGCCGATCGACTGGGCGACCTCGAGCCCCGTCGTGCCCGCGGCGTAGTCGCGCACGGAGCCGTCGGGGAGGGTGAGCTGGATCTTCGCGGTCGTCGACATCGGGCTCCTCGGCGCGCGCCTCCCGGCGATCCGGGGGCACTTCGGGCGCAGCATTGTGGGGATCGGGCCCGGGGCGCGCAAGCGACGCGGCGCCCCCTGCGGTCGGCGTGGCCCTCCGCACGCCGCGCGGCTACAACGCGACCATGCGCGCACCGGAGCTCGTCGTCAGTCTGCTCGCCGCCTGCCTCGCGGCCGCGTGCCGCGCCCCGACCGCCGCCCCCGACGCCGCGATGGCCGCGACCGACACCCACAGCTTCGCCGAGCCCGACCGCGTGCGTTCGACGCACGTCGACCTCGACCTGACGCTCGACTTCGACGCCGCGCGGGTGCGCGGCGCGGCCACGCACACCGTCGAACGGCGCGACCCCGGGGCGCCCCTGGTGCTCGACAGCGACGGCCTCCGCGTCGATCGGGTGCACGACCAGGACGGCGCCGAGCTCGTCTGCACGGAGTCCCCGCCCGATCCGGTGCGCGGCACGCGGCTGTCGATCGAGCTCCTGCCCGACACCGAACGGGTGACGATCCACTACGCGACGACGGACGCGGGCGAAGCGCTGCAGTGGCTCGGCCCCGAACAGACGAGCGGCGAGATGCCGTTCGTGTTCACGCAGGGCCAGGCGATCCTGACGCGCAGCTGGATCCCGGTGCAGGACTCCCCCGCCGTGCGCGTCACGTGGTCGGCGCGCGTCGCGGCGCCGCCCGGCCTCGTGCCGCTGATGAGCGCCGACGAGCGCGGCCGCGCGGGCGAGCGGTGGACGTTCGCGATGACCAGGCCGGTGCCGCCGTATCTGATCGCGCTCGCGTGCGGCGACCTCACCTCGCGCGAGATCAGCGCCCGATGCGCGGTCTGGGCCGAGCCGGCCGTCGTCGACGCCGCGGCGCGGGAGCTCGCCGACCTCGAGCGCATGGTCGCCGCGTGCGAGCAGCTGTTCGGGCCGTATCGCTGGGGCCGCTACGACGTGCTGATCCTGCCGCCGAGCTTCCCGTTCGGCGGCATGGAGAACCCGTGCCTGACGTTCGCGACGCCGACGATCCTCGCCGGGGACAAGTCGCTCGTCGCGCTGATCGCGCACGAGCTCGCGCACAGCTGGTCGGGCAACCTGGTGACGAACGCCACCTGGCGCGACTTCTGGCTCAACGAGGGCTTCACGGTGTACCTCGAGCAGCGCATCATGGAGCACCTCTACGGCGCGGAGCGCGCCGCGATGGAGATCGCGCTCGGCGTGCAGGGCCTCCAAAAGGAGCTCGCCGAGCTGCCGCCGAAGGACCAGGTGCTGCACGTCGATCTGACCGGCCGCAACCCCGACGACGGCATGACCGCCGTCGCCTACGACAAGGGCGCGGCGTTCCTGCGCCGGCTCGAACAGGTGTTCGGCCGCCCGCGCATGGACGCGTTCCTGCGCGCGTGGTTCGACGAGCACGCGTTCCAGAGCGTGACGACCGCCGCCTTCCGCGCGTTCCTCGACGAGCGCCTGCTCCGCACCGACCCGGCCCGAGCGGCCGAAGTCGACGTGGCCCTCTGGGTCGAGGCCGGCGGCCTGCCGGCCGACGGGCCGGTGCCCGACAGCGCGCTGTTCGACGCGGTCGACGCCGCGCTCGCCGGACTGCGCGCCGGCGCCGCGCCGGCGGCGCTCG
>CALKYL010000091.1 GCA_938003515.1 uncultured bacterium | reverse complement strand
CTCCCGGCCATGATCTGGTTGCGGTTCTCGAGGTGGATGGCGGCCTCGAGGTTCGGCACGTCGAGGTTGGCCCACATCACCTGCTTGGTCGCGAACAGGCCGAACGGGGCCGCGTCGCAGAGCTCGTCGGCGAGCGCGAGCGCGTCGTCGACGACGGCGTCGTCCTCGGAGATGCGCGTGACGATGCCGTAGCGCTCGGCCTCGGCGGCATCGAGCACGCGCGCCGACAGGATCAGGTCGTGCGCGCGCGAGGCGCCGATCAGCCGCGGCAGCAGGTAGCTCACGCCGATGTCGCAGCCCGAGACGCCCACCTTGATGAAGCGCACGCACAGGCGGGCCGAGCGCGCGGCGATGCGCACGTCGCAGCCGAGCGCGAGCGAGAGACCGCCGCCGTAGGCCGCGCCGTTGATCGCCGCGATGACGGGCTGCTGGATGCGGCGCAGGTGCGGGATCAGGCTCGCCATCCGGTTCTGCGCGAGCAGGCCCGCGCGCGGGCCCGACGCGCCCTCGGTGAGCGCGCCCGTGTTCGACTGCTCCCTCAGGTCGAGGCCGGCGCAGAAGGCGCGCCCGGCGCCCGTCAGCACGACGACGCGGCAACGGTTGTTGCGGTCGAGGTCGTCGAGCGTCTGGTGCAGCTCCTCGACGAGCTCCCAGGAGAGCGCGTTCAGGCTCTGGGGGCGGTTCAGGCGCAGCAGCGCGACCTGCGGCTTCGGGAAGGCGAGCTCGAGCGTGTTCAACCGGAGACCTCGGTGCGCGGAGCGGCTCGCGCTTCGGGCTTCCGCTCGGCGCGGCGCGGCGGCATTATGCCACCCCTGCTCGAGCCCAGGAGGACTCTCCGTGTGCCACGTCCCGTTCCGCGCGCGCCCCATCGCGCGCCCCCCGTTCGTCGTCCTGGGGGCGCTCGTCGCCGCCGTCGTGGCCGGGGCCGCACCGGCGCTCGCCAAGGAGCTGCCGACCGCGAAGCCCAAGGCCGTGGGGCTCTCGGCCGAGCGGCTCGCGCGCATCGGGCCCGTGATGCAGGAGCTCGTGGACGAGCGGAAGGTCGCGGGCGTGATCACGGCCGTCGCCCGCGACGGCAAGGTCGTCTACTTCGAGAAGACGGGCGCGCTCGACTTCGAGACCGGTCGGGCGATGCCCGACGACGCGATCTTCCGCATCTACTCGATGACGAAGCCGATCGCCGCGACCGCGCTGATGATGCTCTACGAGGAAGGCGCCTTCCTGCTGTCGGACCCGGTCGCGAAGTTCCTGCCCGAGCTCGCCGGCATGAAGGTGCTCGTGCGCTTCGACGAGGAGGGCGCGCCCGTGCTCGCCGACCCGAAGAGCCCGATGACGATGCGCCAGATGCTGAGCCACACCGCCGGTATCGGCTACGGAATCATTCCCGAGGGCATGGACCGAGCCGAGGATCTCTACCGCGCGGTCGACCTGCGCGCGCCCGGCACGAACCTCGCCGACTTCGTTCGCAAGCTCGCGAAGCTCCCGCTCCTCTACCAGCCGGGAACCGACTGGCGCTACAGCCTGGCCAACGACGTGCAGGGGCGCCTCGTCGAGGTGCTGTCCGGCATGCCGTTCGACCAGTTCCTGCAGCAGCGCATCTTCGGGCCCCTCGACATGCGCGACACGGCCTTCTTCGTGCCCGCCGACAAGCTCGACCGCTTCACCTCGAACTACCTCGAGACCGAGCAGGGCATGCAGCTGATCGACGGCCCGAAGCAGACGACGTACGCCGAGGGCGTCACCTTCTTCTCCGGCGGCGGCGGCCTCGTCTCGACGACGCGCGACTACCTGCGCTTCTGCGAGATGCTCGGGCGCGGCGGCGAGCTCGACGGCGTGCGCATCCTCGGCCCGAAGACGATCGAGCTGATGACGCTCGACCACATGCCCGACGGCGTGGTGCAGCGCATCAGCGGCGCCTACGAGATGCCCGGCTTCGGCTACGGGCTCGGCTTCGGAGTGGTGCGCGACCGCGCGAAGGCGGGGACTGCGGCCTCGGAGGGCGCCTACTGGTGGGGGGGTGCCGCGAACACGGGCTTCTGGATCGACCCGAAGGAGCGGCTCGCCGGCGTCGTGATGACGCAGCGGTTCCCCGGGCAGCTTCCGCTCGGCCAGCAGCTGCAGGCGCTCGTGTACCAGGCGATCGAGTACTGAACGGCGGGGCGGCGCGGCCGCGGAGAGCAGGCAAGACGATGTCCGACCAGCGAAACGAGGAGTTCGAGACGCCCGACCGCTCCGTCATTCCCGGAATGACGCGCGAGCACGTGGCCGAGATGGAGGCGTCGCACGAGGACCCCGTCTGGATCCGCGCCGGCATGGCGCACATGATCGTGCGCACCGTCGGTCGCAAGAGCGGACGCGAGCACAAGGTCGCGCTTCCGTACTGGCTCGACGAGCACGGGCACGCCGTCGTCGTCGGTTCCTACGCGGGCGCGCCGAAGCACCCGGCCTGGTTCCTGAACCTCGCGGACCGGAGCGCCAACCCCGAGGTCTTCGGCCGGTTCCAGCACGACGACTTCTGGGCGCGCGCCGACGTGCGGGCGGGCCTCGCCTTCGGCGCCCTCGTTCT
>CALKYL010000090.1 GCA_938003515.1 uncultured bacterium | reverse complement strand
TGAGGTAGTCGCCCGCAACTCAGGCATCCACGTGCGCCCTAAGACGGCCGGCATGATCACCGCGGTCGACGCGACCCGGATCGTGGTCCGCGACGACGTCTACCGGCTGCGCAAGTACGAGGCGCTCAACGAGCGCACCTGCCAGAACCAGACGCCGATCGTGCAGCTGGGGGACAAGTTGAAGGCCGGGCAGGTCATCGCCGGCGGCGCGGCGACCGAGCGCGGCGTGCTGGCGCTCGGCAAGAACGTCACCGTCGCCTTCATGCCGTGGGACGGCTACAACTACGAGGACGCGATCCTGCTGAGCGAGAACCTCGTCCGGCACGACGTCTACACGTCGATCCACATCGACGAGTTCGAGATCGAGATCCGCGAGACGAAGCTCGGCCGCGAGGAGTTCTCGCGCGACATCCCGAACGTCAGCGAGAAGGCGCTGCGCCACCTCGACGAGACGGGCATCGTGCGCGTCGGCACGCGCGTCAAGCCGGGCGACATCCTGGTCGGCAAGGTCGCGCCGAAGTCGAAGAGCGAGCTGACCCCCGAGGAGAAGCTGCTGCACGCGATCTTCGGCCGCGCCGGCGAGGACGTGAAGAACGCGTCGCTCGAGGTGCCGACCGGCGTCGAGGGCATCGTCATCGGCGCGGAGAAGTACTCCCGCAAGGTCAACCTGACCGAGCAGGAGCGCACGCGCAACCTCGAGGAGATCAAGAACGCCGAGATCGAGTTCCTCAAGCAGTTCCGCAGCAACACCAAGCGGCTGCTCGAGAGCGCGAAGGAGCTGCTCGGCGGCGCCGTCAAGTCGGCCGAGGGCAAGAACCTCGGCGTCAACGACGAGATGCTGATCCTCGACCTGCGCACGATCCGCGACCGCGTGCGGCAGGTCGCCGAAGAGCACAAGGACGCCAAGACGCGCACCCGCCTGCTCGAGGTCCTGCAGGAGTTCGGCGAGCGCATCGAGGAGTCCGAGGCCGAGAAGAACAAGCTGGTCAACCGGCTGTCCCGCGGCGACGAGCTGCCCCAGGGCGTGCTCGAGATGGTCAAGGTCTACGTCGCGACCAAGCGGCGCATCTCGGTCGGCGACAAGATGGCCGGCCGCCACGGCAACAAGGGCGTCATCTCCAAGATCCTGCCGATCGAGGACATGCCGTTCCTCGCCGACGGCACGCCGGTCGACATCGTGCTCAACCCGCTCGGCGTGCCGAGCCGCATGAACGTCGGCCAGATCCTCGAGACCCACCTCGGCTGGGCGGCGAGGAAGCTCGGCTGGCGGGCGCAGAAGCAGGTGATCGACGGCGCCAGCGAAGGCGACATCGAGCAGGCGCTCACGAAGGCCGGCTTCGACACCGACGGCAAGTCGGAGCTGTTCGACGGGCGCACCGGCGAGCGCTTCACCCAGCGCGTCACGGTCGGCACGCTCTACATGCTGAAGCTGCACCACCTCGTCGACGACAAGGTGCACGCCCGCGCGACCGGCCCGTACTCGCTGATCACCCAGCAGCCGCTCGGCGGCAAGGCGCGCTTCGGCGGCCAGCGCTTCGGCGAGATGGAGGTCTGGGCGCTCGAGGCGTACGGCGCGGCCAACATCCTCCAGGAGCTCTTGACCGTGAAGTCCGACGACGTCGACGGCCGGACCAAGATCTACGAGGCCATGGTCAAGAACGAGAACATCCTCGAACCCGGCACGCCCGTGTCGTTCGGGGTGCTCTGCAACGAGATCAAGGGCCTCGGCCTCAACATCGAGCTGCACAAGCGCGGCGCGGCCGAGGAAGTCATGCCCGGCTGAGTCGCGCGCGGCTCCGACGAACCCACACCGACACTCCACGCGTCTCCGCGGGTGACGACCCGCGGGGGCACCCTGCACCGAGACACAACAGGCGGCGCCCGATGGTCGAACCCATCTACGACAAGATCAACGACTACGCTTCGGTGACGATCCGGCTGGCCTCGCCCGAGGACATCCGCGACTGGTCCTTCGGCGAGGTCAAGAAGCCGGAGACGATCAACTACCGCACCTACAGGCCCGAGCGCGACGGCCTGTTCTGCGAGCGCATCTTCGGTCCGGAGAAGGACTGGGAGTGCTCGTGCGGCAAGTACAAGGGCATCAAGCACAAGAACATCACCTGCGACAAGTGCGGGGTGATGATCACGCACAGCCGCGTGCGCAGGAAGCGCATGGGCCACATCAACCTGGCCGCGCCCGTCGCGCACATCTGGTTCTTCAAGGCGATGCCGTCGCGCCTCGGCACGCTGCTCGGGCTCAAGACCGCGAGCCTCGAGAAGGTCATCTACTTCCAGGACTACATTGTCATCGACGCCGGCGACACGCCGCTGAAGACGCTGCAGCTGCTGAGCGAGGACGAGTACCGCCAGTCGCGCCAGAAGTACGGCATGGCCTTCCAGGCCGGCATGGGCGCCGAAGCCGTGCGCGAGCTGCTGCGCCGCCTCGACCTCAACCTGCTGAGCGAGACGCTGCGCGAGGACCTCAAGCGCACCGAGTCCAAGCAGAAGATCAAGGACATCATCAAGCGGCTGAAGACCGTCGAGATGCTGCGCGACTCGGGCAACAAGTCCGAGTGGATGATCCTCGACGCGGTGCCGGTGATCCCGCCGGACCTGCGGCCGCTCGTGCCGCTCGACAGCGGCAACTTCGCCACGTCGGACCTCAACGACCTCTACCGGCGGCTGATCAACCGCAACAACCGCCTCAAGAAGCTGCTCGACCTCAACGCGCCCGAGGTCATCATCCGCAACGAGAAGCGCATGCTGCAGCAGTCGGTCGACGCGCTGTTCGACAACAACCGCTGCCGCCGCCCGGTGCTCGGTTCGTCGAACCGCCCGCTCAAGTCGCTGACCGACATGATCAAGGGCAAGCAGGGCCGCTTCCGCGAGAACCTGCTCGGCAAGCGCGTCGACTACTCGGCGCGCTCGGTGATCGTCGTCGGTCCCGACCTCAAGCTGCACCAGTGCGGCCTGCCCAAGATCATCGCGCTCGAGCTGTTCCAGCCGTTCATCATCCGCCGGCTCAAGGAGCTCGGCCACGCCGACACGATCAAGTCGGCGAAGAAGATGCTCGAGCGCAAGGACGAGGAGGTCTGGGACATCCTCGAAGAGGTGATCCAGAACCACCCCGTGCTGCTGAACCGGGCGCCGACGTTGCACCGCGTCGGCATCCAGGCGTTCGAGCCGGTGCTCGTCGAGGGCAACGCGATCCGCATCCACCCGCTCGTGTGCTCGGGCTACAACGCGGACTTCGACGGCGACCAGATGGCGGTGCACCTGCCGCTGTCGTTCGAGGCGCAGATCGAGGCGTGCACGCTGATGCTCTCGATCAACAACATCTTCTCGCCGGCGCACGGCGGGCCGATCATCGCGCCCAACCAGGACATCGTGCTGGGCTGCTACTTCATGAGCCTGCAGCGGCCCGGCGAGCTCGGCGAGGGCAAGACCTTCGCGAGCCGCGACGAGGTCTGGATGGCCTACTCGAGCGGGAAGGTCCACATCCACGCCCGCATCAAGGTGCAGTTCCCGAAGGGCGTCGAGGTGCGCAACCAGGGCAACACGGTCGTCACCGACGGCAAGACGCTCGTCGAGACGACGCCGGGTCGCATCATGTTCAACGAGATCCTCGAAGAGGGGATGCCGTTCTACAACCACGACCTCGACAAGAAGGCGCTGTCGAACATCATCGCCGACTGCCACCTGCTGCTGGATCGCGACGCGACGCTGCGCCTGCTCGACAACCTCAAGGAGACGGGCTTCAAGGCGGCGACGCGCGCCGGGCTGTCGTTCGGCAAGGACGACATGGTCGTGCCTCCGACCAAGGACGCGATCATCGCGAAGACCGCCAAGGAGGTGGAGAAGATCCACACGGCCCACGCGCGCGGCATCATCACCGAGGGCGAGCGCTACCTGAAGGTCATCGACTCGTGGACGCACGCCCGCGAGCAAATCGGCGAGGACATGCTGAGCGAGCTGCGCAACGACACGCGCGACGGCCGGCTCTACGTCAATCCGATCTTCTGCATGGTCATGTCCAAGGCGCGTGGCTCGGTCGAGCAGATCCGCCAGCTCGCGGGCATGCGCGGCCTGATGGCGAAGCCGTCGGGCAAGATCATCGAGCAGCCGATCAAGGCCAACTTCCGAGAGGGCCTGCGCGTGCTCGAGTACTTCTCGTCGACGCACGGCGCCCGCAAGGGCCTCGCCGACACCGCGCTGAAGACCGCGGACTCGGGCTACCTCACCCGCAAGCTCGCCGACGTGGCGCAGAACGTCGTCACGTCGACGGAGGACTGCGGCACCGAGAACGGGGTCGACAAGGGCACCGTCTACCAGGGTGACAAGGTGGCCGTGTCGTTCGTCGACGCGGTGCGTGGTCGCGTCGCCCTCTACTCGGTCGTCGACCCGATGACCGACGAGGTCATCGTCGAGAAGAACCAGCTGATCACGGTCGACATCGCCAAGAAGATCGAGCGCGTCGTCTCCAGCGAGACGATCCGCGTGCGGTCGCCGCTGACGTGCGAGGCGGGCATCGGCGTGTGCGCGAAGTGCTACGGCATGGACCTGTCGCGCAGCGCGATGGCCGAGCCGGGGCTCGCGGTCGGCATCATCGCCGCGCAGTCGATCGGCGAGCCGGGCACGCAGCTGACGATGCGCACGTTCCACATCGGCGGCACGGCGTCGAAGAAGGTCGAGGACTCCGAGATCCGCAACAAGCGCGCGGGCCGGGTCCAGTTCGCCAACCTCGAGACCGTCGAGGTCACGGGCGAGGACGGCAAGACGAAGCAGACGATCGCGCTGAAACGGCGCGGCGAGCTGCTCGTCGTCGACCAGAAGGACCGCGAGCTCGAGCGTCACGCGGTGCCGCTGGGTGCGTTGGTGCACGTCAAGGAGGGCGACGAGATCAAGGAGCACCAGGTGCTCTGCTCGTGGGACCCGCACCACAACCCGATCCTCGCCGAGGTGGGCGGCATCGTGCGCTACGAGGACATCCTCGAGGGCAAGACGTTCCGCACCGAGCGCGACGCGGAGACGAAGGTGCAGCGCAAGGTGATGATCGAGCACAAGGGCGATCTGCACCCGCACCTGATCATCGAGGACGACAAGGGCAACCGCCTCGCGATCACGCCCGTGCCCGAGAAGGCCTACATCGAGGTCGACATCGGCCAGCGGGTCGTCGCCGGCACGATGCTGGCGAAGACGCCGCGCGAGATCCAGGGCACCCAGGACATCACCGGCGGTCTGCCGCGCGTCACCGAGCTGTTCGAGGCGCGGCGTCCGAAGGACCCGGCGGTGCTCTCCGAGATCGACGGCATGGTCGAGCTCGGCGACAAGCGGCGCGGCAAGCGCACGATCCTGGTCAAGGGC
Source organism: uncultured bacterium (assembly GCA_938003515.1). The sequence goes on along the minus strand of CALKYL010000090.1, from coordinate 3,748 downwards.
GAGGGCGGACTCGAGCGCGAGCACCTCGTGCCGCAGGGCAAGAACCTGCGCGAGCACCGCGGCCACCACGTCAAGGCGGGCGAGCCGCTCGTCGACGGCCCGCTGGTCCCGCACGACATGCTCGCGATCCAGGGCGAGAAGTCGGTGCAGAACTACCTGTTGCGCGAGGTGCAGACCGTCTACCGCGCGCAGGGCGTGCACATCGACGACAAGCACATCGAGATCATCCTCGCGCAGATGATGCGCAAGGTGCAGGTCGAGGATCCGGGCGACAGCGAGTTCCTGCCCGGCGCCGTCGTCGACAAGTTCCGCTTCCGCGAGGCGAACCACGAGCTGCGCCAGCAGCGCAAGAAGCCGGCGACGGCCTCGCCGCTCCTGCTCGGCATCACCAAGGCCTCGCTGCAGTCCGACTCGTTCATCAGCGCCGCGTCGTTCCAGGAGACGACCAAGGTGCTGACCGAGGCGGCGCTGGCGGGCAAGCGCGACGAGCTCGTCGGCCTCAAGGAGAACGTGATCCTGGGCCACCTCGTGCCGACCGGCACCGGCTTCCGGAACTACCAGAAGACCCGCGTGCGCAAGAACGTCGACCTGCAGGCCGCCGCCGAGGAGATCGGCCGCATGAGCCGCCAGGGCTTCCTCGACCAGGGCGGGCCGGTCATCCGGCTCGAGGGCATCGACGACGCGCCGACCACGGCGAGCCGCGAGGCCGAGAAGACCTGAGTTTCCGGAGCGCGGCGGGGGACCCGGCTCCTGGGGACCCGGCTCGCGGGGCTTCGGCTCACGGGGCTCGGCTCGCCGGCCGGCCGCGGGCCGTCCCGCACGACCGGGTCCTTGCACGAAGGGCCCCTGCACGACCGGGCCCCTGCACGACGGGTCCTTGCACGACGGGCCCGTTGGCCGTCGGGGCCGCCGGCCGCGGCCTCGGCAGGGGCGCGAACGCGGCCGTAGACCCGTTGCATTCGCTCCGCCTTCCCGTATCGTCTCCCGCCCTCGATCCCGGCCGGAGCCGCGCCGCAGCGCGGCCGCGGCGAGCCGGAGCGAGCACCACGGACCGCGCCGTCACCCGCAATGCCCACGATCAACCAACTCGTCCGCAAGGGCCGCAAGCAGATCAAGTACAAGAGCAAGTCGCCGATCCTCGACCGGTGCCCGCAGAAGCGCGGCGTCTGTCTGCAGGTGAAGACGATGACGCCGAAGAAGCCCAACTCCGCGCTGCGCAAGATCGCGCGCGTGCGGCTGAGCAACGGCAAGGAGACGACGGTCTACATCCCCGGCGAGGGGCACAACCTGCAGGAGCACTCGATCGTGCTGATCCGCGGCGGTCGCGTGCGCGACCTCCCGGGCGTGCGCTACCACGTGCTGCGCGGCTGCCTCGACGCGTCCGGCGTCGAGAGCCGCCGGCGCGGACGCAGCAAGTACGGCGCGAAGCGCCCGAAGAGCAAGTGAGCGACCGCACCGCGCCGCGCCGCCGATCGTCCCCGTCCTGAGCCCGACTCCCGACCGCCCGACTTCCGACTCCCGCCTTCCCGACCGCGATGCCCCGTTCCTACAAGTCCACCGAAGTCTACCTGAACGGCGACCCCCGCTACGGCAGCAAGCTCGCCAGCAAGATCATCAACAAGATCATGCTGGAGGGGAAGAAGACCACGGCCCAGCGGCTCTTCTACGAGGCGCTCGACACCGTCGTGGCGAAGTCGGAAGGCGCCGAGCCGGTCGACGTGTTCACGAAGGCGATCGAGAACATCAAGCCGCGCGTCGAGGTGCGCAGCAAGCGCGTCGGCGGCGCGACCTACCAGGTGCCGCGCGAGGTCAACAAGCGCCGGCAGCAGAGCCTCGCGATCCGGTGGCTGATCGAGGCGGCGCGCGCCAAGCGCGGCAAGCCGATGGCGAAGTCCCTGGCCGAGGAGCTGTTCGACGCGTTCAACAACCAGGGCGCCGCGGTGACGAAGAAGGAAAACGTGCACAAGATGGCCGAGGCCAACAGCGCCTACAGCCACTTCGCCTGGTAACGGCACTTCGCCTGGTAAGGGCCCTTCGCCTGGTAAGGGCCCTTCGTCTGGTGAGGGCCCTGCGCGCGGCGACGTAGCCCGCGGCAACATCCCCCGCGCCAATATCCCCCGCGCCAGCGGACCCCTGGCGGCGGTCCGGCGGACGGCGGCCCTTCGCCGATGCGCGGAGCTGCCGGCCCGCGCGGTCGCCCGGCCCGCCCCGGTGGGGGAATAGCGGAACGCCCCGGCCGTCGGATCGCCCGGCCGTCGCGGTTCCCGGCGCGGCCCGCATGCGCTAACCTCCCGAACCGCCGATGAGACTGCCGCTTCCGTTCCTGCTCTACGTCACGGCGCTCGGCCTGTTCGGCTGGGCGGGCTGGACGGTCTACGAGTCGCTGCCGCTCTGGAAGATCGAGTCGCGCAACGCCGCGTCGCTGCGCGGCCGCGACGACGGGGTCAAGCTGCTCGCGCAGGGCAAGAACAAGGGGCCGGTCTCGACGGAGTGGGCCTACGGCGACGCCGGGTGGTGGTCGCAGCTCAAGCAGGTCAACCTGATCGGCACGCTGCCGAAGGTGGAGGAGGCCGCGCCCCGGGTCGACCCGCGGGTCGAGGAGCAGCGCCGCATCGATCGCACCCCGCTCGAGGACGTCATCGAGCTGGTGTCGCTCGTCTACGACGGCAAGGACGGCGGCACGGGGCCGAACACGCACGTGATCGTGCGCTACAAGCAGGGCGCGGCCGTCGAACCGCCCGAGTGGTGGATCCGAGAGAACACGCCCCCGACCCCCGGCGGCGTTCCAGCCGGCCCACGCGACGTGACCGCGCCGCCGCGTCCCGCGCGGCTCACGCGCGGCTCGGAGGCGGACAACCGCGGCATCAGCCCGTCCCCGCCGTCCGCGCTGCCGACGTCGCTGACCGGCCGCGAGATCCTGCAGAAGATCTGGCTCGCCGACGACGAGGATCCGCGCCGCACGTCGCGGCTCTGGCCGCAGTACGAGCACATCCGGCTGGTGCGGGTCGCCGCCGACGCGCAGTCGGCGTTCTTCGTGCGGGAGCTGCCGCCGCCGAAGGAGGGCGAGCCGGCGCCGGAGCCGCAGGAGGAGGAGCTGCTCAAGACGACGATGAACCTGAGCCAGGACGTGCTCCAGGAGCTGCGCCGGCTCCAGGGGCGCGAGGGCGAGCGCATGGGCGGCGCGAGCGGCCCGGTCGCGGCGCGGGCCGACCCGTGGCGCGAGGTCGAGGAGACCACCCGCTTCGGCAACCAGTTCCACATCGGCCGCAAGGACGAGCGGCGCTTCCGCGAGAACGCCGACGAGTTCTTCAACAACGTCTACGGCGACACCTACGTCAGCTCGAAGAGCGATCTGCGCGGGCTGTCGGTGCGCAGCGTGCAGCCCGAGCTGGCGACCCGCTTCGGCGTCGCGACCGGCGACGTGCTGCTCGAGATCAACAGCCGCAAGGTCGAGTCCAAGGCCCAGGCGATCAGCCAGGTCAAGAAGGACTACAACCGGGGCGTGCGCACGTTCACGACCAAGTGGCTCTCGAACGGCCAGGTCGTCGAGCGCGTCTACCAGGCGCCGGACCAGTAGGCGGGCGAGGGGCGTGACGACGTCGTCCGCTGCCCGCGTCGGTCGTCTCCCCGGACTCTCGAGTCTCATCGACGTCAAGATTGCCGAAGAGTGCCCGGACGAGCGGGAAACGCTTCACGATCACGTCATCATCGTGGGCTACGGCCTCGCAAGGAGCGAGCTCGCGCGGTC
>CALKYL010000089.1 GCA_938003515.1 uncultured bacterium | reverse complement strand
ATGCCGGCGCCGAGCTGCGCTTCGCGCTGAGCGAACACGCGGTCATGGGCGTCGTCGGCGTGCTGCGCCAGCTGCCGCTGCTCGTGCGCGCGTTCGCGAGCTACCTGCGGCTCTTGCGCGACGATCCGCCGGATCTCGTCGTGCTCGTCGACTACCCCGGCCTGCACGTCGTCATGGCGAAGGCGGCCAGGCGGCTCGGCATCCCGGTGCTGCACTACATCGCGCCGCAGTACTGGGCTTGGGGTCCGTGGCGCATGCGGCGCTACCGGCGCGCGGTCGACGGCACGCTGACGATCCTGCCGTTCGAGACCGAGTTCTTCCGCCGCCACCGCGTGCCGGCGCTCTACATCGGCCACCCGCTGCTCGACGAGCTCGCCGAACACCCGCCGGCACCGGCGGCGGTCGGGCGGGTGCGAGAACGCCGCACGCTGGTGCTGCTGCCGGGCAGCCGGCGCGCCGAGATCGAGGCCAATCTGCCGGGCATGCTGCGGATCGCCGCCGGGATCCGCTCGGCCGACGCCGACTGCCGCGTCGTGCTCGCCCATCGCAACCCGCGCCGCACCGCGCTGCTGCGCGCGCTGCTCGACACGGCCGGTGCGGACTTCGTCGAACACCACGAGGGCCCGCTCGCGCCCTGGCTCGCCGGCGCACGGCTCGTGCTCGCCAAGTCGGGCACCGGTTCGCTCGAGGCGTGCCTGCACCGCGCCCCGACCGTCGTCGTCTACCGGCTGCGCGGACTGCTCGCTTCGCTCGGCTACCACAACATCCTCAGCGTGCCGTTCATCGCCGGAGCCAATTTGGTCGCCGGCCGCGCCGTGGTGCCGGAGCACTGCTTCCACGGCGACGGCGGCTGGCGGCGCGGCGCCGCCGACGCCGAGAAGCTGTGGGCCGACGACGACGCGCGGCGCGTCTGCCGCGCCGGACTCGACGAAGTCCGCGAGCGCCTCGGCGCGCCCGGCGCGACCGGGCGCGTCGCGGCCGTCGTCGCGCGGTTCCTGGATTCGGAGCCCGCCACCTCCGAACGCACGCCATGACCCGGACCCTTGTCGACCTCCGCGCCTTCCTCGACGTGCTGCGCCGCGAGGGCGAACTCGTCGAGGTCCGAGCGCCGGTCGACCCCGACCTCGAGGCGGCGGAGGTGCACCGCCGGGTGATCGCCGCCGGCGGTCCGGCGCTCCTCTTCCGCCGCGTCGGGGGCTCGCCGTGGCCGTGCGTGACCAACCTGTTCGGCACCGCGCGCCGGGTCGAGCTGGCGTTCGGCCCTCGCCCGCTCCAGCTCGTCGAGCGGCTGGCGGCGGCGCCGCACACGCTGCTGCCGCCGAGCCTCGGCAAGCTGTGGCAGCACCGCGACCTGCTCTCGGCGCTGCTCAAGGTCGGGCGCAAGCGGCTGCGGCGCGCGCCCGGGCTCGCGGTGCAGGACGCGCCGCCGGGACTCGACCGCCTGCCGCTGCTGCGCACGTGGTCCGAGGACGGCGGCCCGTTCGTCACGCTGCCGCTGGTCTACACCGAGCACCCCGACGGCCTCGGCTCCAACCTGGGCATGTACCGCGTGCAGCGCTTCTCGGACGACACCTGCGGGCTGCACGTGCAGATCGGCAAGGGCGGCGGCTTCCACCTGCAGGCCTACGAGGAGCAGGGGAGGGCGATGCCCGTCGCCGTGCACGTCGGCGGCCCCCCGGCGCTGATCCTCAGCGCGATCGCGCCGCTGCCCGAGAACGTGCCCGAGGTGCTGCTGTGCTCGCTGCTGCTCGGCCAGCGGCTGCGCACCGGCCGCTCCGCGCACTCGCCGCTGCCGCTGGTCGCGGACTGCGAGTTCGTGATCCTCGGCGAGGTGCGGCCGGGCGAGCGCCACCCCGAAGGCCCGTTCGGCGACCACTACGGCTACTACTCGCTGCGCCACGACTACCCGCTGATCCGGGCGAACGCGCTGGTGCACCGGCGGGACCCGATCCTGGCTGCGACCGTGGTCGGCAAGCCGCGCCAGGAGGACTTCTTCCTCGGCGACTACCTGCAGGAGCTCCTGCTGCCGCTGGCGAAGGTCGCGATGCCGCAGGTGCGCGACCGGTGGTCCTACGGCGAGACCGGCTACCACGCGCTCGCAGCGGCGGTGGTGCGCGAGCGCTACGCGCGCGAGGCGATGCAGAGCGCGTTCCGCATCCTCGGCGAGGGCCAGCTCAGCCTGACGAAGTTCCTGTTGCTGACCGACCGGCCGGTCGACCTGCGCGACTTCCGCGCGACGCTGCAGCACGTGCTCGCGCGGTGCGACTTCCGCACCGACCTCTACCTGTTCGGCAGCCTGTCGATGGACACGCTCGACTACGCCGGCCCCGCGGTCAACAAGGGCAGCAAGGGCGTGCTGCTCGGCCTCGGCGACCCGGTGCGCGAGCTGCCCACCGCGTTCGCCGGCGCGCTGCCGGCGCCGTTCCGTTCGGCGCGGGTGTTCTGTCCCGGCTGTCTCGTCGTCGACGGCCCGGCGTTCCCGCGCGATCCGCAGCACGCGGACCGACGCGCCGCAGAGGCGCTCGCCCGCGTGCCGGCGCTCGCCGACTGGCCGCTCGTCGTGCTGGTCGACGACGCCGCGAAGGCCGCGAAGTCGGCCGTCAACTTCCTGTGGACGACCTTCACGCGCTTCGAGCCCGCCGCCGACGTGCACGCGCGCGCGGTCGCGCTCGTGCGCAGCCAGCCGAGCTGGACGCCGCCGATCGTGATCGACGCGCGCATGAAGCCCGACTACCCGAAGGAGCTGTTCTGCGATCCGGACACGGCGGCCCTCGTCTCGCGCCGCTGGCGCGAGTACTTTCCGGCCGGCGGCGTCGAGATGGGCGACAGCGACAAGGGCCACCTCGACTGACCGGACGACTGCCCATGAACTACCGCGACCTCGACCCCGAAGACGCGCACGAGGAGCTGCAGCAGGACCCCGAGCTGCGCGTGCTGGACGTGCGCACCGAACCCGAGCACCGGAGCCACCGGCTGCCGAACGCGACGCTCGTCCCGGTCCAGGAGCTGATGCAGCGCGTCGACGAGCTCGACCGCGACGCCCACTGGTTCGTCTACTGCGAGCACGGCCGCCGCAGCGTCGCGGCGTGCGAGTTCCTCGCCGCGAGCGGCTTCGCGAAGCTGACGAACATCCGCGGCGGCATGGCCTTCTGGGCGGGCAAGGGGCTGCCGTTCGAGCGCGGCCGCTGAGCGCGGCCGGGGCGCCTCACGGCCCCGGCCAGACGTCGACCGCCGCCCGGCACTCCTCGAGCGTCGGCACCAGCGCGAGCCGCACGAAGCGCTCCTGGCCGCCGCCCGAGCCGGCGAAGAAGCTGCCGGGCGCGACCAGGATGCCGGCTTCCCGGCACGCCGCCGCGTAGTCGAGGTCGTTCGTGCCGGCGGGCACCTCGAGCCACAGGTAGAGCCCGGCGCGGCTGCCGTGCACCGTCAGCCCGCGCTGCCTGCACATCTCGAGCAGGACGGCGCGTTTCTGGGCGAACACGTCGCGCCGCGCGGCCACGTGCTCGTCGTCGGTCCAAGCGACCTCCGCGGCGGCCTGCACGAACTCCTGCGGCGCCGTGCCCATGCTGGCGCGGAAGCGCCGGAAGGTCGCGACCAGCTGCGGGTCGCCGGCGACGAAGCCCGAGCGGTAGCCGGTCATGCCCGAGCGCTTGCTGAGCGAATGCACGACGAGGCAGCCCTCGCGGCCGAACTGGAGCAGGCTCTTCGGCTGCTCGCCGTCGTAGCCGAGGTCGACGTAGCACTCGTCGTTGACGAGCACGAAGCCGTAGTCCTCGCGCAGCGCGACCCAGCGCTCGAACAGCGCGTCGGGCAGCGTGTGGCCGCTCGGGTTGTGCGGGTAGTTCAGGAACACGACCGCCGCGCGGCGCAGGACCGACTCCGGCAGGCTGTCCGGGTCCATCGCGTAGTCGTTGTGCGGACCGAGCTGCACGGCGTAGGTCCACGCCTCGGCGAACAGCGCGCCGATCTCGTAGACGGGGTAGGCGGGCTCGCCGTAGAGCACGAGGTCCTTGTCGCTCGGCACCTGCACGAAGGTCATCGGCAGGTGGAACAGCGCCTCCTTGCTGCCGAGCGTCGGGAGCACCTCGGCGTCGGCGTCGACGGTGACGCCGAAGCGCCGCTCGAGATAGCCGGCGATCGCCTTGCGCACGCCGCGCGTGCCGCCGGTCGGCGGATACTGGCTCACCTCCGACACGCCGTCGAGCATCGCCTGGCGCAGGACCGCCGGCGTCGGCTCGCGCGGGTCGCCGGTGCCGAAGTCGAACACGCGCTGGCCGCGGGTCTGCATCGCCGCCTTCCACGCGGCGAGCTGTTCCATCGGATACGCGGGCAGCCGCTGCAGGCGTTCGTTCATCGGCCGTCCTTCTTGGCCAGCTCCGCCGCGATCTCCGCGCGCACGCGCTCGAGCAGCCGTCTGGTCGCCAGGATGCCGTCGTCCTCGGAGAGCTTCGCGCCCTCGTACTCGATGCCGACGTGACCGCGCCAGCCGTGCTCGACGACCACGATGCGCAGCATGCGGTCGTAGTCGGTGTGCACCTCGTCGCCGTCGTCGTCGAAGTCGTGCGACTTCGCGCTGACGCCGCGCGCGAACGGCATCAGCTCCGAGACGCCCCGGTAGCGGTCGTAGGTCTCGTCCGCCGACACGCGGAAGTTGCCGAAGTCCGGCAGCGCGCCCGCGCGCGGGTGGTCGACCGCCTTCAGCGTCTCGCTGAGCCAGCGGCCGTTGGACGACAGGCCGCCGTGGTTCTCGACGATCACGTCGACGCCGTGCGGGTCGGCCAGCTCGCAGAGCCGTCGCAGCCCGTCGGCGGCGAGCTTCTGCTGCTCGGCCCAGTCGCCGCGGCTCTGGGCGTTGACGCGGATCGAGTGGCAGCCGAGCGCCTCGGCCGCGGCGACCCACTTGCGGTGGTTCTCGACGGCCTGCGCGCGCTTCGCCGCGTCGGGGTCGCCGAGCGCCCCTTCGCCGTCGCACATGATCAGCAGGCTGCGCACGCCCTCGCCCTCGCAGCGCTTCTTGAGCTCCGCGACGTAGTCGTCGTCGGTCGCCTTGTCCTTCCAGAACGAGTTGACGTATTCGACGGCGTCGATGCCGAGCGCCTTCGCCTTGTTCGGGAAGCCGAGGTTGTCGAGGTCCCCGCGCCGCAGCGTCTTGTGCAGGGACCACTCCGCCAGGCTGATCGGAAACAGCGGGTCGACGGGGACGCGGGGCGCGCGCCGGGGCGACCGGGCGAGGAGCGGCGAGCCCGCGAGCAGCGCGGACCCGAACAGGCCGGCGGTCGCGCCGAGGAACCGGCGCCGGTCGGACGTGGGCGTGGGCATCGCGGCATTGGAGGAGCGCGGCCGCGGGGAGGCAACCCTCGCGGCGCGGTTCGGCCGGCGCTATCCTGTTCGCGCCGAAATCCCCGCGGACGCTCCCCGCGTCCCTCCCCACCGACCCAGCCGAACCGCACGTCCGTCCGAACAGCCATGGCGATCCGCGTCACCGAAGCCAAGAAGGGCATGGTCATCCGCTACGAGGGTGAGCTCTACCAGATCATCAAGTACGAGCACCTGACGCCGGGCAACCTGCGCGCCATCCACCACCTGAACCTGAAGAACCTGAAGAATGGCCGCCAGAAGGAGCTGCGCTGCAAGACGAGCGACCAGCTCGAGCCGGTCTACCTCGACTCGCGCGACGCGCAGTACCTGTTCAAGGACTCGCTCGGCTACACGTTCATGGACAACGACAACTACGAGCAGTTCGTGCTGAGCGCGGACGTGGTCGGCGACGCGATGCAGTACATCGTCGAGAACGGCAACGTGACGGTGGTGTTCTGCGAGGGCGAGGCGCTGACGGTGCAGCTGCCTGCGGCGGTCGTGCTCGAGGTCACCGAGACCGAGCCCGCGGCGCGCGGGGACACGGTCAGCAACGTGCAGAAGCCGGCGAAGCTCTCGACCGGCCTCGAGATCAAGGTGCCGTCGCACATCAAGACCGGCGAGATGATCAAGGTCTCGACCGACACCGGCGAGTTCCTCGGGCGCGCGTGACGCCGCCGCCGGCCGGTCGCCGGATCGCGCGGCGCTGCGGCCGGCGGCCCCTTCAGGACCCGACGCGCCTTCAGGACCCGACCCGCAGCGAGACCGCGTCGGTGACCCCGACGCGGACGTCGGCGAGCAGCGCCTGCACGTAGAACTGCTGGCCGACGAGCGACGTCAGGTTCGGCACCGGCAGGGGCACGACCGCGGTGCCGCCCGTCCAGGCGGGCCCGACGGCGAGCGAGTCGACCGAACCCAGCAGGATCTCACCCGGCGCGCCGGCGACGAGGCCGAAGCCGGGCAACAGCGAGCCGCAGGGGAACGCCGGGTCGGGCGTCGACGACAGCGCGACGCCGGTCACGGCGGGCGCGGACCACTGCAGCGGCGGCGGCGTGATCGACAGCTGCAGCGTCTGGCCGAGCTCGGCGCTGCCGGACACCTCGAGCGAACCGGGAGGGTTGAAGCCGCAGCCGTAGACGAGCGTGCTCGACAGCCGCTGCAGCGCGAACGTGCCGACCTGGGTCGAGGCGCCCTGGAACGGACCCGACGCGGTCGTCACGAGCGCGATCGGCTCCGGCGGCATGGTGTTGGCGTTCGGCGAGGTGTAGGTCGCGCCGCTGTCGGTGCCGGCGTCGTAGACCTGCAGCGGCACGACGAGGCTGTCGACCCAGTCGCCGCCGGCGAGCAGGTCGAGCCCGTGCACGCCGACGAACCAGTCGGGGCTCGGCGCCAGCATCGCGACCAGCGTCAGCTGCGCGTACCGGGCGTCCACGCTGAACCGCACGGTCACCTGCTGCGGCGACGTGCCGAGCATGCCGGCCGCGCCGTAGTCCAGGGCCTGGTCGGCGAGGCCCGCCGCGATCGCCGACTGCACCTCTGCGACGAGCGTCGCGGTCGCGCCGAGCTCGGCCATCTCCTCGATGCCGGGCGACGCCAGCCCGCCCGGCAGCCAGAACCCGACCGCCGGCGAGTGGGTCGCGCCGACGAGCGGCGAGAAGTGCGGATTGCCCGGAAACTGCAGCGGGTGGGTCTGCGGGCTCCAGGTGCTCGTGAAGGTCAGTTCGTAGGTGGCGGTGCCGCTCTAGGCGGCGACGCACGCGGCCGCGGCGGCCGCGGACAGCAGGGCACGGAGGATGCGCATGGCGTTCGGGTCTCGGACGGTGTCGGGGCGAGGGCGCGTCCTACGAGCGCGGGCGCGCGCCGGTCCCGTCATTGTCCCCCGCACGGCCCGCCTCGGCGAGCCGCCGCAGCACCTCACCGCGGCCGAGGCCGCGCTCGCGGCACAGCC
>CALKYL010000088.1 GCA_938003515.1 uncultured bacterium | reverse complement strand
GGCCGCGGCGCGCCCCGCCTACGAGCGGCACTTCGGCACCGGGCGCCTCGCGGCGCGCTGGCGCGAGCTGCTTTCGCGGATCGAGCCTCGGCGCCACCAGGGGGCCGCGTGACGCGGTCCGGCGTGCCCCCGGTGGCGCGCGCCGCGGCCTTCGTGGCGCTGCTCGCCGTGCTCGCCTACGGCGCCGCGCTGGCCGGCGACTTCGTCTTCGACGACGTGCACTCGGTGTCGGCCAACCCCGCGGTGCACGATCTCGGCAACCTGGGCCGCTACTGGACCGACCCCGGCTGCTTCAGCGGCGCGGCCGCGCGCATGTACCGGCCGGCGCTGCTGACGAGCCTCGCGCTCAACACCGCGATCAGCCCCGCGGCGTGGTCGCTCAAGGCCGGCAACGTGCTGCTGCACGCGTTCGTGTCGGCGCTGCTGCTCGTCTGGCTGTGGCGTCTGTCGCGGCGGCTCGGGGCCGCCGCCGCCGCCTCTGCGCTGTTCGCCGTGCATCCGCTCGCGTCCGAGGCCGTCAACCTGATCTCGGCCCGAAGCGAGCTGCTGCTGGCGCTCGGCGTGCTGGTCGCGCTGACGTCGCACCTGACGTGGCAGCGCGGCGGCGCCGGTCGGTGGCCGCTCGTCGGCCTCGCGTTCGGCACGCTGCTCGCGTGCGGCAGCAAGGAGACCGGCGTCGTGCTGCCGGGGCTCGTCGTGGCGCAGACGCTGTGGCTGCGGCACCGGCTGCCGGACGCGAAGGCGCTGCGCCGCGCGGCGCTGGCGCTCGTGCCCGTGCTCGTGGTCGTCGTCGGCTACCTGCTGGCGCGCCGGCTGCTGCTCGGCGAAGCGACCGTGCAGCTCCTGGGGCGCTCCGGCGAGGACCCGGCGAGCGGCTACGGCCGCACGCTCGCGATGCAGCTCGCGACGATGGGCACCCTGCTGCCGCGCGTCCTGTGGCAGGCCGCCGTGCCGCTCGAGCTCTCGCTCGATCCGGCGGTGCGCTTTCGCGCGTCGTTCCTCGACCCCTGGGTGCTGCTCGGCTGGGGCAGCCTCGCCGGCCTGACCGCCGCCGCGCTGTGGCCGGGGCCGAGCGCGCGGCTGCGTCGGCTCGGCTGCGCGACCGCGTGGGCGCTGGCGCTGCCCTGGATCGTCGTGCCGCTCAACATGCCGCTCGCCGAGCACCGCTACTACGGGCCGATGCTCGGCTTCGCCGCCGTCGGCGTCGCGCTCGCGCCCCGCCTCCGCCGGGCCGCACCGGCGGTCGCCTGGCGATGGGCGCTGGCGGCGTGCTGCGCGTTCGGCGTCGTCGCCTCGGCGCAGCGCTCGCTGCTCTACCAGGACGAACGGCTGCTGTGGAGCGCCGAGCTGGCCCGCAACCCGGACTCGTTCCGCGCCTGGTGGGGGCTCGGCACGAGCCGTCGCCGCTACGGCGACGTCGGCGGCGCCGTCGAGCCGCTCGCGCGCGCCCACGCGATCTATCCCGAGCACTACGACGCGCTGCGCAACTACGTCGAGACGCTCGCGAGCGTGGACGACGCCCGAGCGGAGCCGTTCCGCACGCTCGCCGCCGCCGAGCGGCTCGCCGAAGCCGGCCCGCGGGATCCGTGGGTGCGCACGCTCGTCGCGCAGGCCAACCTGCAGGCGGGCCGCGTGCTCGGCGACGACGCGTACTTCGAGGTCGCCGAGCGCGTCGCGCTGTCCTGCCTCGAGATCGCCGAGCCGAAGGGCTACGTCTACCAGCTCGCCGCGCTCGCGCGCCACGGGCTCGGCGACGACGAGGGCGCCCTCGCGCACCTCGAAGCGGGCATCGCGCGCGGCCTCGGCACGGTCGGCGTGCGCGTCGACCGGGCGCGCGTGCTGCACGAGCTCGGCCGGCACGCGGACGCGCGCCGCGAGCTGTGGGCGCTGCAGCGCGAGTTCCCGGGGGACCCGCGGGTGCTGGGCGCCGTGCGCGCGCTGGCCGCGCCGCCGCGCTGAGCGCCCGCACGCTCGGGCGCTACCCGAACAGCAGGACCGCGTTCCGCCAGGTCACCGCGGCGGCGTCGGCGAGCGTCATGCCGCGCACAGACGCCAGGCGCTGCAGGGTCTCGACGACCAGCGCCGGCTCGTTGCGACGGCCGCGCCGCGACTGCGGCGGCAGGAACGGCGCGTCGGTCTCGACGAGCAGCCGGTCGAGCGGCACGGCCGCACACGCCGCGCGCAGCGCCTCGTTCTTCGGGTAGGTCAGCGGGCCCGCGAACGACACGTGCAGGCCGAAGTCGACCGCCTGGCGGGCCTCGTCGACGCCGCCGGAGAAGCAGTGCATGACGCCGCGCACCGGCGGTTCGTCCCGCAAGACGGCGAACAGCTCGGCGAACGCGTCGCGGCAGTGGAACACGACCGGCAGGTCGCGCCCCCGCGCCAGCCCCAGGTGGCGCGAGAGCGAGCGGCGCTGCGGGTCCAGCGGCGTCGTGTCGCGATACAGGTCGACGCCGGTCTCGCCGATCGCCGCGCACGACGGCTCGTGCGCGAGCCGTTCGATCGCCGGCCAGTCCTCCTCCAGCCGGCGCGCGTCGTTGGGGTGCAGGCCGGCGCTCCAGCGCACGCCCGGCAGCCGCGCCAGCTCGCGCGCCGCGGCGCTCGTGGCCGCGTCGATGCCGACGACGAGCATCGCCTCGACCCGCGCGGCCAGCGCGTTGCGATGGTCGACCTCCGGCGCGACCTTGCCGTCGAGGCCGATGTGGCAGTGGGTGTCGTAGACCTGCATCGCCGGGGGGCGGCAAATAGTTCCGGCGCGCTACAGTAAACGCGTGCACGCCGCCGGCGCCCCGCTTTCCCGCCGGCGCACCATGCATCCGACCATGAACGCCTCCGCCTCCGTCCTCGTCTCCGTCCTCGCCGCCGCGGTCGCCGCGGTCGGCATCTCG
>CALKYL010000087.1 GCA_938003515.1 uncultured bacterium | reverse complement strand
TGCAGCAGCTGGCGGCGGAGCTCGTGCACGAGCGCGTCGGACGGGCGGCCCTCGAACCACTGCACCGCGCCGGTCAGCGCGTCGCCGAGCCCGGCGAAGCCCCCCCGCTCGTCCGCGAGCGGCACGACCAGCGCGAGCGCCGTGCACTCGAGCTGGTCGGCGACCTCTCGCAGCACGGCCGCGTAGTCGGCGCCGACCCGGTCGAGCTTGTTGACGAACACGAGCCGCGGCAGCTCCGCCGCGACCGTCTGCTGCCAGACGGCGCGGGTCTGCGACTCGACGCCGCGCACGCCGTCGACGACGACGACGACCCCGTCGAGCACGCGCAGGCAGCGCTCGACCTCGGCGACGAAGTCGACGTGGCCCGGCGTGTCGACGATCTGCAGCACGTGCTCGCCCCACATGACGCGGGTCGCCGCAGCCGTGATCGAGATGCCCCGCGTGCGCTCCGCCGGCATCCAGTCCATCGCGGCGGTGCCTTCGTCGACGCTGCCGACCCAGGTCTGCGCGCCGGTGTCGAACAGGATGCGTTCGGTCAGCGTCGTCTTGCCCGCGTCGATGTGGGCGACGATTCCGAACGTGCGCAGCCGGGCCATGGAGCCGGCAGACGTTAGGAGCTGGTCGGCCGCGAAGCCACGGGCCGGCGGCGCGCGGCGCGGCGCCGCGCCCGGCGCGCTACATGCCGATCGGCCGCGGCTGCGCGCCCTGCGTGATGCCGCGCATCTGCATCTTGAGGTCGTCGGGGTTGTCCGACGCGGCGAGCGCGTCCTCCAGGCTGATGTTGCCGGCCTGGAACAGGCGGATCAGCGACTGGTTGAACGTCATGGTGCCGTAGTAGCTGCCCTCGGCCAGGGCCTTCGGCAGCATGCGGGTCGACCCCTGCTCGAGCAGCTCGCGCACGGTCGGCGTGTTGATCAAGAGCTCGACCGCGGGCACCATCGCCGTGCCCTCCTTGTTCTTGACCAGGCGCAGGGAGCAGACGCCCGCGAGGTTGAGCGCCAGCTGCAGGCGCACGAGCTCGTGCTGGTGCGGCGGGAAGAACGTGATGATGCGCTCGACGGTCTGCACCGCGTTGACCGTGTGCAGCGTCGAGAACACCAGGTGGCCGGTCTCGGCCGCCGAGATCGCCGCCGACACCGTCTCCGCGTCGCGCATCTCGCCGATCAGGATGACGTCCGGCGACTGGCGCACGGCCTGACGCAGCGCGAGCGCGAAGCTCTTGACGTCCGCGCCGACCTCGCGCTGGTTGACGATCGAGCGCTTGTCCTCGAACCGGAACTCGATCGGGTCCTCGATCGTGATGATGTGCTTGTTCATCGTCCGGTTGACGTACTCGAGCATCGACGCGAGCGTCGTCGACTTGCCCGAGCCGGCGATGCCCGTCGCCAGCACGAGGCCGCGCTTGAGCGACGCGAGCCGCTTCAGGGGCTCGACCGGGAGGTTGAGCTCCTTGAACGACGGGATCTCGTTCTTGATCGCGCGGAACACGAGGCCGAGCTCGCCGCACTGGTGGAACGCGTTGCAGCGGAAGCGACCGACGCCGGGCACCGCGACGCCCATGTCGGTCGCGCCGGACTCCTGGAACTCCTGCTGTCCGCGTTCGCCGAGCACCTCCTCGACGTACGAACGCACGAGCTCGGCCGGCAGCGGCTGGTCGCCCAGGAAGCGGATGACGCCGGCGACCCGGACCGCCGGGCAGCCGTTGGCCTTGAGCACGAGGTCGGAGGCGGACTCCTTGACCATGATGCGCAGGAAGTCGCGCAGCTTCGGCATGCGGCTGGCTGGCGACGGCGTCGGCGCCGGCGAAGGCGTCTGCGGGCGGGTCGGGCTGGTCAAGACGGATGTCCTCCGCAGGCCCTATCGGCAGTCGGCGACGCGAGCCCCAAGCCGGCCCGGCGCCGGCTCGCGCGGCGCGCCGCTCAGCTCGACGGAAGCCCCGACAGCACCGACCAGACCGCGTGCCGCAGCTCCTTCAGTCCCTGGCCGGTCGCGCTGGAGATCGGCATCACCGGCCGCTGGATCGCGGTCGCGAGGGCCTCGGCGCGACGCCGCGCGTCGGCGTCCTCGACCTTGGTCGCGACGACGACGGACGGACGGCCGGCGAGCTCCTTCGAGTAGCGCTCGAGCTCGCCCTGCACCATGCGCCACGCCTGGGCCGGCTCGTCGAGCGGCAGCGGGCCGCAGTCGACCAGGTGCAGCAAGAGCCGCGTGCGTTCGACGTGCTTCAGGAAGCGGTCGCCGAGGCCGCGCCCGTCGCTCGCGCCTTCGATCAGCCCCGGGATGTCGGCGACGACGAAGGTGCTCTCGCCCGGGCCCTCGGCGATGCCGAGCATCGGCTCGAGGGTCGTGAACGGGTAGTCGGCGATCTTGGGCCGGGCCTTCGTGAGCTTGGCGAGCAGCGTCGACTTGCCGGCGTTGGGCAGGCCGACGAGCCCGACGTCGGCGATCAGCTTCAGGCTGAGGA